>DATFML010000435.1:0-3308 GCA_035266965.1 Gammaproteobacteria bacterium | reverse complement strand
CGCTGAACGCGAGGGTACGCCGGGCCGGTCAATCGACCCGCGGTACCTCAAGGGCAGCGCCACCGAAAGAGCACGTTACGTCAACCTCGAGGAGGAAACGATGCGGCAATCTGCAAGCATCATCACTACCGCCGCTTCCGTGGCCGCCCTGCTGGGCAGCCTGGCGGTCGCCCCAGTGGGCACGGCATGGGCCGCCGGTTCGGCGTCGGCATCCGATGTGAAACAGGGCAAGGAGATCGCCTTCAACCGCAAGCTTGGCAATTGCCTCGCCTGTCACAAGATCGACGACGGCCAGATGGCGGGCAACATCGGTCCACCCTTGAACAACATGAAGCAGCGCTTTCCCGACCGGTCGAAGTTGTACGCGCAGATCTACGATGCGCACAAGTTCAACCCCAACTCGATCATGCCGCCGTTCGGCAAGAACCACATTCTGACTGTCGCGCAGATCAACAAGGTCATCGATTACCTGTACACCCAGTGACCCACCGATCAGCACGGCAGGAGAATGAATCGTGACACATATAACACGTAGAAAATTGTTGGAGGGTACCTTGACTTTGGGTGCCACAACGCTCGCCAAAGACCCGAAGGAGGTGATTCGATGAAAAAGCTCCTGACTGTTCTCGCCGCATTGGGGCTCCTCGGCGCAGCACCCTTTGCCAGCGCCCGACCGAACCTGGAAGCGCCGGGCACACCGCATCAGGACCTGCAGCGCTTCCAGGCGTATTTCAAGCACCGCTTTCCCAAGATTCCGTTTGCGGACTTTGCCAACGGCACCTATGCCATCGGCCCCAAGGCCGATCGGGAACAGTGGAAGAGCATCACGCAGTTTCCACCCTATGAGCCGGGGCTGTCCCACGGCAAGAAGCTGTTTCATACCGCCTTCAAGGACGGCAAGACCTACGGAAGCTGCTTCGCGCACGACGGCATCGGCATTCGCCAGAACTACCCCTACTTCGACACCAAGAAGGGGAAAGTGGTGACTCTGGAGATGGCCATCAACCAGTGCCGCGAGAAGAACGGCGCGAAACCCTACAAATGGGGCAAGGGCCCGCTGGCGGACATCTCGGCGTACATGGGCTACACGTCCCGCGGCAAGAAGTTCGATATCAAGGTACCGGACAATCCCAAGGCCCGGGCCGCCTACGAGCGCGGCAAGGAGTTCTTCTACTCCAAGCGCGGTCAGCTGGATATGTCCTGCGCCGACTGCCACGTGTACCATTCCGGCCAGAAGATTCGCGGCAACTACCTGAGCACCAGCCTTGGCCAGCCGACGGGTTTCCCGACCTACCGGGCCAAGTGGGGCTACATGGGAACGCTTGAGAAGCGCTTCAAAGGCTGCAACAAGAAGGTCCGCGCCAAGCCCTTCAAGTTGCAGAGTGTGCAGTATCGGGATCTGGAGTACTTCCTGACCTACATGAGCGATGGCCAGCCGGTGAACGCGCCGGCCTATCGGCCGTAATCGGCCCGAGGCCCCAGACGGACCCGACCGGGGCCACCCGGTCGGGTCGTTTTTCCAAAGTTGGACGATCAATCCCACCACGGTCGGCTGCCAGGTAAACCTCACGACGGATTCGCGGTACCTCCGCAAGTAGCCCCGTCCGCTTAAGCGCCCAAGCCCTGTTCGGCAAGCCAACGCCGGTGACGTTGGACCCCACCGGACCGGAGCACGCGCAGTCCCGCCGCCGACCCGTTTGCCCAAGCCCAGGAGAGAGTCGATGAGCATTTCCCGCCGAGAATTTATGCAGGTGCTGGCGACGGCCAGCGCCGTGGGTATCTACCTGCCGGGTCTGCAGGCCGGAGCGGCCGAACAGAACCCGCAGGCCGGCATCAAGCCCTTCAAGGCGCCCGGCAACCTCTACGAGGTGCCGACTTTCGGCAATGCGTCGGTCATGCACATCACCGACACCCACGCGCTGCTGGAACCGGTCTATTTCCGCGAACCGAACATCAATATCGGCGTGGGCTCCATGAAGGGTCACCCGCCCCACCTGGTGGGCGAACACTTCCTCAAGTACTACGGCGTGACGCCCCACACCGCCAAGGCGTACGCCTACACCTACCTCGATTTCGTGGAAGCGGCGCACCAACTGGGGGCTCTCGGCGGGTTCGCCCACCTGGCCACCCTCATCAAGCATATCCGCGCCCAACGCCCCGACAGCATGCTGGTGGACGGCGGCGACACCTGGCAGGGCTCGGCCACCGCGCTGTGGACCAAAGGACAGGACATGGTGGATGCCCAACTGCTGCTGGGCGTGGACGCCATGACGGCTCATTGGGAATTCACCTACGGCGCCAAGCGCGTCAAGGAGATCATCAACAACGACTTCAAGGGCAAGCTCGACTTCATCGCCCAGAACGTGTTCGACAAGGACTGGGGCGACCTGATATTCAAGCCCTACGTCATCAAGGAGATCAACGGCGTCCCGACCGCCATCATCGGGCAGGCCTTCCCCTATACCCCCATCGCCAATCCCGGCTACATGATTCCGAAATGGACCTTCGGCATCCATGACGACCATATGCAGAAGATGGTGGACAAGGCCCGGGACGAAGGGGCCCATGTGGTGCTGGTGCTGTCCCACAACGGCATGGATGTGGACCTCAAGCTGGCGAGCCGCGTGCGCGGCATCGACGTGATCCTGGGGGGACACACCCACGACGTGGTGCCGGAACCGGTGGTGGTGAAGAATGCCGGCGGCAAGACGGTGGTGACCAACGCCGGCTGCAGCGGCAACTTCCTGGGCGTGCTGGACATGGACGTCAAACACGGCAAGATGCGCGACTACCGCTACCGGTTGGTGCCCGTGTTCTCGAACCTGCTGGAGCCGGACCCCACCATGAGCGCCCATATCAAGAAGGTGCGCGAGCCCTTCAAGGACAAGCTCGACGAGAAGCTTGCGGTTGCCGATGACCTGCTGTACCGACGCGGCAACTTCAACGGCACCTTCGATCAGGTCATCTGCGACGGACTGATGGAAGTGATGGGTACGCAGATTTCCTTCTCGCCGGGTTTCCGCTGGGGGCCCAGCGTGCTGCCCGACCAGCCCGTGACCATGGACGACCTGATGACCCAGACGGCCATCACCTATCCCACGGTGACGGTGAACAACATGACCGGCAAGCAGATCAAGGACACCCTGGAGGATGTCGCGGACAACCTGTTCAACAAGGACCCCTACTACCAGCAGGGCGGCGACATGGTGCGGGTGGGCGGCCTGAAGTACACCATGGACCCCACCAAGAACATCGGCCACCGGATCAGCGACATGGAACTGGACGGCAAACCGGTGGAGGCCAGCAAG
>DATFML010000434.1:0-2445 GCA_035266965.1 Gammaproteobacteria bacterium | reverse complement strand
CTGCCATGGGGCCTCCGGGCGGTGACAGGTCGAAATCCAGCGTTGCCCTGCCATGCTACCACCCGGGCCGGTCCGCCGCTGCGTGTTTCCCTGGGGAGGGGCGCGGCGCTGCCCGGCCGCCGGGGCAACAGAGAATCTGTTCTCCCCGCCCGCGGGCGAGCCCGCAGGAACCCGTTACGAGGCGTGAGCCGCGCCGCCCGACCTCTTTGATCGGGCACGACTCCGGGTGCTCTCTGTGAGCTCTGTGGCGGCACTGCCGTACCCCGCGTGTGCCCGAGGGGGCGGGGATGCACCCCTCAGAGCTGCTTCACCTGCTGGATGAGCTTGCCCACCATTTCCTGGCCGTCGCCGTACAGCATGCGGGTGTTGTCCTGGAAGAACAGGGCGTTCTCGATGCCTGAGAAGCCGGCCCCCTTGCCGCGCTTGATGACGATGACGTTCTTGGCCTGATCGGCGTTCAGGATCGGCATGCCGTAGATGGGGCTGTCGGGATTGGTGCGGGCCACCGGGTTCACCACGTCGTTGGCACCGATCACCAGGGCCACATCGGCGCGCGGGAACTCGGCATTGATCTCGTCCAGGTCGAAGATCTTGTCGTAGGGCACGCCCGCCTCGGCCAGCAGCACGTTCATGTGTCCGGGCATCCGCCCCGCCACCGGATGAATCGCGAACTTGACTTTCACGCCGTGCTCCTCCAGCAGCTCGGTCAGCTCCCAGATCTTGTGCTGGGCCTGGGCCACCGCCATGCCGTAGCCGGGTACGATGATGACATTGTCGGCGTAGGCCATCATGACCGCCACGTCGGTGGCGTCGATGGCCTTCATGGAACCTTCCACCGCCGCTTCCTCGCCGCCGGCGGTCTGGCCGAAGCTGCTGAACAGCACGTTGCTGATGGGCCGATTCATGGCCTTGGCCATGAGCTGGGTCAGCAGCGTGCCGGCCGAGCCCACCACGGTACCGGCGATGATCATGGCGGCGTTGCCCAGCACGAACCCTTCGAAGGCCACCGCCAGGCCGGTGAGCGCGTTGTACAGGGAGATCACCACCGGCATGTCCGCCCCGCCGATGGGCAGGGTCATCAGCACGCCGAAGGCCAGCGCCAGCAGGAAGAACACGAATATCAGCGCGCCGGTGGGGGCGTGCATGGCGAATACGATCAGCCCGAAGATAACCGCCGCGCCGAACATACCCAGGTTGATGAACTGCTGGTTGGGGAAGCGCACGGCGCGCTTCATCAGTCCCTGCAGCTTGGCGAAGGCGATCAGCGAACCGGAGAACGACACCGCGCCGATCAGCGCGCCCAGCACGGCCAGCCCCTGGAACGACGCGGCGCCGAACTCGCCCTTGGCCAGCTCCACCGCCGCGATGGCGGCCGCCGCGCCGCCGCCCATGCCGTTGTAGATGGCGATCATCTGCGGCATGTCGGTCATCGCGACCCGCTTGCCCGACCACCAGGCCAGGCCGCCGCCGATGGCGATGGCGACGATCATCAGCAGATAGTTCTCCAGCCCGGGCCAGAAGAAGGTGACGATGGTGGCCACCAGCATGCCGGCACCGGCCCACAGGATGCCGCCCCGCGCCGTGCGCGGCGAGCTCATGCGCTTCAGGCCGAGAATGAACAGCGCCGCGGCCGCGAAGTAGCTGAGCTGGATCACGGTGTTCATCCGCGGTCCTCCTTGCTGCTCTTGAACATCTCGAGCATGCGTTCGGTGACCACGTAGCCGCCCACGGCGTTGCCCGCCGCCAGCACTACCCCCACGAAGCCGATGGCCTGTTCCCAACCCGTACTGGCGTGGCCGAGAGCGACCATGGCACCCACCAGCACGATGCCGTGGACGAAGTTGGAGCCCGACATCAGGGGCGTGTGCAGGATGACGGGTACCCGCGAGATCACCTCGTAGCCGGTGAATGCGGCCAACATGAAGATGTACAGTGCCGTGAAGCCTTCGATCATTGTTTGTCTCCTTCCACCAGCTGGCGGGTGGGCTCATGCCTGATTTCGCCGTCCCGGGTCAGCACGCTGTCGGCGATGACCTGGTCCTCCCAGTCGGGAACGAAATCACCCTCCTTGATCATGGGCGTGAGGAAGTTGAGTAGATTCTTGGCGTACATCTCGCTGGCGTGCACCGCCAGCTGGCTGGGTACGTTGAGCGGCCCGTAGATGATCACGCCTTGGTGCTCGATCTGTTCGCCGGGCTCGGTCAGCTCGCAATTGCCGCCGCCTTCGGCGGCCAGGTCGATCAACACGGCCCCGCTTTTCATGCCCTCCACCATGGCGGCGGGAATGATCTTGGGTGCCGGGCGTCCGGGAATCGCCGCGGTGGTGATGACCGCATCCGCCTGGGCGATGTGCCGGGCCAGCACATCCTGTTGCTTCTGCTTCTCCTCGTCGGTCAATTCCCGGGCATAGCCCCCTTCGCCTTCGGCCTGCACACCGGTGTCCAC
>DATFML010000433.1:0-7660 GCA_035266965.1 Gammaproteobacteria bacterium | reverse complement strand
GTGGTCCGTCCGGCTACCTGAAACTGGCGGTGGTGGCAGTCCTGGCCGTCGCCGCCCTGGTGTGGCTCGCGCAATGGATACAATACCGCCGCAACCACGTGAGCGCGGACGATGCGCGGGTCAAGACCTCCGAGGTGACTGTCAGCAGCCGGGTGCCGGGACGGGTCCTGGAGTTCTCCCACATCGGCGGCGATCATCTCAAACAGGGCGCCGTGGTCGCGAGACTCTACAGCCGACCGCAGCAGCTCAAGCTCCAGGAGCTCAAGGACCGGGTCGCCGGCATTCAGGCCGAGCTGGCGTATCAGCAGCAGGACATGGTCATGACCGGGGATCAGCTCCAGGGCGGCGTCGAAGAGGCCAAGCGTCTGCTCGATACCGACCAGGCGGCCCTGCAGGCGGCCAAGGCCGGTCTGCAGCAGGCCCGCAAGACCTTTCACCGCTCCGAGCGCCTGTTCAGGAAACACATGGTGTCGGGCGAGCAGCGGGACCTGGACCACTATCACCTGTTGTCCGCCCGGGCGGAGTATCAGCGCGCCAAACGTCAGGTCAAGATGGACCGTACCTCCCTCACCAACGCGCGCGGCGGCCTGTTGACCAATCCGCAGATGGCCCTGCCCACGCAGGATCTGCTGAAGGCCAGGCTGGAAGTGACCCGCAAGAAGCTGGCCGAAGCGCAGGCGGCGCTCAATCGTGAACAGGTTCAACTCGACGACCGTGTGGTGCGCAGTCCCCTGAACGGAGTGGTGGACAAGACATTCATCCAGCCGGGCGAATATGTCTCCCCGGGCCAGCCGATCCTGATGATGCACGCGCCCGACGATGTCTGGATCGAGGCCAACATCAAAGAGACCGAGGTGGACGAGCTCAGGAAAGGGCAACCGGTCGCCATCCATGTCGACGCCTATCCGAACAGGACGTACCGGGGGCATGTGCGGGTGGTCGGACATGCGGCTACCAGCCAGTTCGCACTGCTTCCCGACCCCAACCCCTCGGGGAACTTCACCAAGATCACCCAGCGCATTCCCGTGCGTATCGCTATCGACAAGGGACCCAAGGCCCGGCTGAGCCCGGGCATGATGGTGGAAGTGGACGTGGACGTCAGCAACCGGAAACAGGGAGGGTAGGCCATGTATCGGACGTTGCTGCTGGCCTTCGACGGCTCACCGGAAGGGCGGGCGGCGCTGAAGCAGGGCGTCGATCTGGCACGCCTCTGCCACGCCCGCGTGCACCTGTTGTCGGTGCTCAAAATCGCAGCGGGCGGCGAGTACGGTGAGGGGTTGTTTTCCCTGGACGACCTCGAGGGAGAAAACGTCCGCCACCTGCGGGAGCTGGTTGCCGAAGGGCTGGGCTTGATCCGTGCCGAGGGCATTGAAACGGTTCATGGACACATCGCCTTCGGTCAACCGGTGGAGCAGATTCAGTATCTGGCCCGCAAAGTGGCCGCCGATCTGATTGTGGTGGGCCACCACCACCGCGGGCCCCTGGCCCGCTGGTGGCAGGGCTCTCTCAGTCACGGCCTCATCGATCACGTGGACTGCAGCGTGTTGATCGCCCTGGGGCAATAGACCGGGAAGGTGCAACCGCCCCGCCAGATCTTCTGCGGGCATCGCGCACGTCCCCTCATCGGCGCGGCCCGGATCGGCGACGTCAGGACCCGTTACTGACCTCTGACACGGGCCGCTCAGTCGCCTGCACGCTTCAGGCGGCCTCGCCTTCCTGAGGATGCAGGTGTACGTCCCGTTGGGGGAACGGGATGGAGATGCCGTTGCTGTCGAACGCTGCCTTGATTTTCTCCAGCAGATCGGAGCGAACCGCCCAGTAGTCGGCGCTGTTGACCCACGGACGGACGTTCAGATTGACGCTGCTGTCGGCGAGCTCGGCGACACTCACCGCTGGCGCCGGATCCTCGAGGATTCGCTCGTCCTCCGCCATGACCTGATTGATGAGGTCCCGTGCTTTGGCGATGTCGTCGTCATAGCCGATACAGAACACCATGTCGACGCGCCGGGTGGCGCGGGCGGTGACGTTCACGATCGTGCCCCGGAATATCGCGCCGTTGGGGACGGTGATCTCCCGGTTGTCACCGGTGCGCAAAATGGTGCTGAACACTTGAATATATTCCACGACGCCGGCGGTGCCGGCCGCCTCGATGTAGTCCCCGACCTTGAACGGGCGGAACAGGATCAGCATGACGCCGGCGGAGAAATTGGACAGCGAATCCTTGACCGCCAATCCCACAGCCAGGCCGGCGGCGCCCAACAGGGCGAGCAGTGACGTGGTGTTGATACCCAGTTGGTCCAGCGCCGCGATCGCCACCGCCACCAACAGTACGGCATAGCCGATGGATCCCAGGAATTTGCTCAACGTGGGATCCACCTCGGAGCGGTCCATGAGGCGGTGGAACAGGGCAATGATCAGCTTGGCCAGCCAACGCCCGACGACAAACACCAGGGCCGCGGTCACCAGCTTGATGCCCCATGGAATCAGGTATGTATCCAGGTAAAAGCTGAAGGTGGTCGGATCAAGGTTTGTCATTGGGTTCTGGCTCCATAGTCATTCGAGACAGGCGCTACGGGGGCGACCCGGAAGGCGCGGCTGACAGGGATGCCGCACCCTGGATTGCCCTGTGATCCATTGCCTGTACGGTACCGACAAAATACTTGTTCCGTTAGGCGTCGGCTTTCGGTCGTAGGGATGCGGCTGCACCCGTATCCCCTGAGCGCGTCATGTCCAAGTCGACCGACAGCATTGCGGTGTCGGCAGAATCGCCTACCGTCGCATCCGGGTCAAGCGCCATTCGATCTTCCAGGGACGTCACGCAAGGCGATGGTGCCGTCGTCAGTGTCCGGACATGTATGCCACCTCAGCGACTGCCGTAGGTGTGTGGCGGTTTGTCCACCACCACGCCGGCCGAACAATTCCCCGTGTTTTACCCTTGACGCCGGGAAGCATGATTATGGATAGCGGTTCCGCTCCGGACGGGTCTCGGGCTCAGGCTCCCCCCGCGGCCTGCGAAACCCAGGGGTGCCCGGGGTCGTTACCGGCCCCGGGCACGCTTCGGGTCAGGCCGCGTCCCGATGACGGGCCTTGATCCACTCGGCCAGGGCCTCGGAATCCCCCAGGTGTTCGCCGTTGATGAACACTTGCGGGACGGTGTCCCGTCCGGTGGCCGCGCGCACCGACCGCACGGTCACTTCGCGGCCGAGCTGGATTTCCTCGCAGGGGTAGCCGTATTCGGCCAGCATACCCTTTGCGCGGGCGCAGAACGGACAGCCCGGCCTGGTGAACACCGTGATGTCGGACGGCTTGTCCGCGTTCGGGTTGATGTAGGCCAGCATGGTGTCGGCGTCCGAGACTTCGTAGGGATCGCCGGGCACGTCCGGCTCGATGAACATCCTCTCGATCACCCCGTCGCGCACCAGCATCGAATACCGCCAGGAGCGCTTTCCGAAGCCGAGATCGTTCTTGTCCACCAGCATGCCCATGGCGTCGGTGAACTCGCCGTTGCCGTCGGGCAGAAACGTGATGTTGCCGGCCCCCTGATCCTTGCGCCACTCGTTCATGACAAAGGCGTCGTTGACCGACACACAGACGATTTCGTCGATCCCGTTGGCCCGGAAGGCTTCCGCCAGTTCGTTGAAGCGGGGCACATGGGACGAGGAACAGGTCGGCGTGAACGCACCCGGCAGCGAGAACACCACCACGTTGCGTCCGGCGAATATCTCATCGCTGGACCTGTCCACCCACTCGTTGTGCTCGCGGGTCTTGAAGGTGACTCCTGGAATGCGCCGGCCTTCGCGGTTATCTAACATGTCTGTGTCTCCTGTATCAGCTCTGGAAAGAGTGGGCCGCGAAGTCGTTTCGCGGCCATGTGTTCAGATTAGGGATGTGCCATCGATTTGTGAAATGGAATATATTCAAATGCGCAATAGGTAATTACTATCACGCTGCGGACAATCCGTGGCCCCCGTGGCCGGGTCCAGCTACCGCCCTGCGCCGTTCGATGCGACGCCACACCTTTTCGTGGAAATGGAATCCCACTGTATTGACGGCGGGCTCCACCAGGGCAATGGCACTACCGACCAGCACGTCGCCGGTCAGCAGGTAGCTCACCGTGAACGCGGTGGAAAAGTGCAATGCTGCGAATGTGATGGTCTTGGTCATGGATACCCCTCCTGGTACGATCGATCATAGCGGAGGCGTTCGTTAATCCCAGTGAAGTGTTTGTATTCAAGCGATAGTCGATAGCTATGGCGCGCGAGCTTGTGGGGCGGGCGAAAGCTGCTGAAGCCGGGAGGGTGGGGTGCTGTCGCCCGGCACGGGGCGGGGTGCTTGTTTCGCGCACCCTTTGCGCCTTGTGGTCATCCACTTGATCGGCCTGTGCAGAGGCTCCCTGACTCGTTCCCTATGGAGCCTGGTTGGGCGCCGTATGAATGCGGTTGCCGCCGTCCCTTTTGGCCGCATAGCACGCCCGGTCGGCAAGTGCGATGGTTTCCGCGATGGTCCGCTCTCCCCGAACGGAAACGATGCCCATGCTGGTGCTGATGGAAAATCGCCGGGAACGCCAGTAGAACTGGAAGTCCTGAACCGCCGCAAGAAGTTTTTTGGCGAGGCGCCGCGCCCTGTCCATGGGGCAGTATTCCATGAGTATGGCGAATTCATCTCCACCAAGTCGGGCGAGGGTGTCGCGGGAGCGCATTTGCCCCTGCAGCAATGCAGCAAGCTGGCGTAGCAGTTCGTCGCCGGCGACGTGCCCGCAGGTGTCATTGATGAACTTGAATTGATCGAGGTCGAGAAAGCACAAGGCGTGTTCGTTGCCTGTCTCGCTCGTGGTGAACAGGACGCGCTGCAACCGGCGCTCGAATTCCCGCCGGTTGGTCAGGTTGGTAAGGGTGTCATGGGTGGCCTGGTAAGCGAGCTGTTGTTCCAGATTGCGTCGTTCGGTGATGTCCCGACAGACGACCAGGAGTCGCGATTCCCTGGTGTCAGGGTCCAGGGCGACGCGTTGGTGAACCCAGAAGCTGGAGCCGTCCCTCTTGAGGTGCCGGTATTCGATTTCATTGTCGGGAGACGGGGCCGCGAATTGGCCCTCCATATAGGAGAGTACGGTGCGCTGGTCCTCTGGATGGATAGTCATGGCGAACGCTTCGCCGATCAGTTCGTCGACTTCATAGCCGAGCATGCGGGCGCCGGTGCGATTGATGGAAAGGATCTCCCCCAGACGATTGATGGTGGTGAACACGTCCGGGGCGTTTTCATACAGGGCCTGGTAGCGCGCCTCGCTGACCTCCAGTGCAGCGGCGACTTCGACCGTTTCCGATACGTTCTTGAAGATTCCGCGCGTGGAGATGGTCGTGCCGTCTTTGACGAGAGAGCCGCAGTCTCCGGCAAGGTAGACAGGTTCACCGGATTTCTTCTGGAACTTGAATGTGATGCACGTCAGGGTCTCACCTTCCAGCAAGCGTCTGAAGCGGTCCTGGCAACAGGCCAGACTGTCCGGATGGAGCACATCCATGAGGTTGAGCTGGGCGAGCTCCCGCTCGGTATAGCCCAGGGTCTCGCGCCATGTGCGGTTCGTATAGATGAAGCTGCCATCCGGCGCCACGCACTGGATCAGGTCGCTGGTGTTGTCGAAGATGTCCTGATACCGCTCCTCGCTGCGGCGCAGCATTTCTTCGGCCAGTTTGCGTTCGGTGATGATGTCGAATATGGCGACGAAATGGTTCGGCTCCGGGCTGTATGCCGATACCGAGACCCATGTGGCCAGTGCACTGATGTATTTTTCGAATTGTTCCGAACCGCCCCCGCGGGCGATGCGGCCCAATATCCCGAACAGCTCCGGGTCGGTGTCACGAAAGCCTGGAATCACTTCGGTGATCGGCTTGCCGCAGACGTTCCGCAGACCGGTTTGGCGTTCGAAAGCCGGATTGGTGTAGAGGCAGGTGAAGTCCGACGGGTGGCCTTCCTCGTACAGCATCCTGCAATACGCCATGCCGTTGAGCATGTGTTCGAATATGGCCTGGTAAGCGGCGTGCTCAAAGCGCGCGGGGTGCTTCCCGGCGGTTTCTTTGGCCGTCTGGGACGGAAAACCGCTCCTGTCGTCGGAACTCATTGTCTTCCTCCCCGTGGTTGGCAGACCCGGGCCTGCCGCCCCCCTTGGCATGTTGATATTGTTCGTTCCGCCACTGTACCAGCACCGCGGGCCGGTGCCCGTCGGTTGGAGGCGACTGGCTCTGTAGGCATACACCTACAAGGGGCCAACCGCCCGGGACAAGGGGTCGGCGCGTCCCGGCCCCCACTGCGCGTGTGGTCCGCGTCAACGGAGCGGCGGGTCCGCACGGGCCTGTGCAAAGGCCACTGTACGGGCCGGCTGCCGATATGCGAAAATCCCCTGCTCGCGGGGTACGTCCCTTGCACCAAGCGCACCTTTCCTGTTCGGACTCGGCAATAGCGGCGACCTGTAGAGGCCGCCGACTCCGCTCTTGCTCGATTAGTTTAACATTCTGATTTTGGAAGCCTTATTTTGATCTCCACCGCCAATATCACCATGCAGTTCGGGGCCAGGCCTCTGTTCGAGAACATCTCCGTCAAGTTCGGCAACGGCAACCGCTACGGCCTGATCGGCGCCAACGGCTGCGGCAAGTCCACGCTGATGAAGATCCTCGGCGGTGACCTGGAGCCTACGTCGGGCAACGTCAGCATCGACGACAACGACCATGTCGGCAAGCTGCGCCAGGATCAGTTCGCGTTCGAGAACCACACCGTGCTGGATGCGGTCATCATGGGGCACGAGGAGCTGTGGCAGGTCAAGCAGGAGCGCGAGCGTATCTATGCCCTGTCCGAGATGAGCGAGGAAGACGGCATGCGGGTCGCCGAATTGGAAGTGCGCTTCGCCGAGTTGGAAGGCTACACCGCCGAGGCCCGTGCCGGCGAGCTGCTGTCGGGTCTCGACATTCCATTGGAGCAGCACACCGGCCCCATGAGCGCGGTGGCGCCGGGCTGGAAGCTGCGGGTGCTGCTGGCGCAGGCCTTGTTCGCCGACCCGGACATCATGCTGCTCGACGAGCCCACGAACAACCTGGACATTACCACCATCCGCTGGCTGGAGGGGATGCTGAATGCGCGCAACAGCACCATGGTGATCATTTCCCATGATCGCCACTTTCTGAACAGCGTGTGCACGCATATGGCGGATCTGGACTACGGCGAATTGCGCATCTATCCCGGCAACTACGACGACTACATGGTGGCTTCCACCCAGGCGCGTGAGCGTCTGTACGCCGACAACGCCAAGAAGAAGGCGCAGATCGCGGACCTCCAGGCGTTCGTCAGCCGCTTTTCGGCCAACGCTTCCAAGGCCAAGCAGGCCACCTCCCGCGCCAGGCAGATCGAGAAGATCAAGCTCGAGGAAATCAAACCGTCGAGCCGGGTGAACCCCTACATCCGCTTCGACCAGACCAAGAAGCTCTACCGTCTGGCGTTGGAAGTGAACGGCCTGGCCAGGGGCTATGACGGCAGCGCGCTGTTCGGCGATCTGGACCTGATGGTGGAGGTCGGCGAGCGCATCGCCGTGATCGGGCCCAACGGCATCGGCAAGACCACGCTGCTGCGCACTCTGGTGGGCGACCTGGCCCCGGACGAGGGCATCGTCAAGTGGTCT
>DATFML010000432.1:0-8417 GCA_035266965.1 Gammaproteobacteria bacterium | reverse complement strand
GTGTTAACAGGCCCTAGGAACCTTCCGCACAGACCGCTGAAGCGGCGCCCGCGGCGGCAATGCGCTCACTGGTCCGACTGCTGTCCACCGGCTGAGCTCCCCGATGCGGCCTGCAGCAGTTCGGCCGCGAACGGCTTGCTGGCTTCCCCGAAGTAGATGGACCGATGGGGGAACGGAATCTCGATGCCGGCATCGTCGAAAGCCTGCTTGAGCCGCCGGTTGTACTCGCGGCCCACTTCCCACTGCTTGATGGGCTTGGTCTTGATGCGACCTTTGATCATGACCGCCGAATCGCCGAATCGGTCCAGCCCGAAGACCTCCACGTCCTCCAGGATGCTGGGCCCGAACTTGCTGTCGGCACGCAGATCCGCGCCGACTTTGCTCATCATGGCCATCACCTGGTCCACATTCTCCTTGTAGGCCACGCCCACATCCAGCACATAGCCCGACCAGTCGCGGGTCATGTTGGACAAGGTGGAGATGACGCCATTGGGAAACACGTGCACCGTACCCGACAGGTCCCGCAGCACCAGAGTACGAAAATTGACCTGCTCCACCAGTCCGCCGGTGCCGTTGACCACCGCCACGTCGCCGACCCGCACCTGGTTCTCCAGGATCAGGAAAAATCCCGAGATCACGTCACGGACCAGATTCTGGGCGCCGAAACCCACGGCGACCCCGGCAATGCCGGCACCGGCGATCAGCGGTCCGATCTGTACGCCCATCTGGCCGAGCACCACCAGGGCGGTGATCAGCCAGACCAGAATGACCACGCCCTGACGCAGCAGCTTTACCAGGGTACCGGCCCGCTTGGACGACTCCGACGGGACCTCCCCTTCGGCCTGGCCGCGATTTACCAGATGGGTCTCCAGCCGACGCAGGGCGATCATCAGCCCGGCAATGGCCAGCCGCGCGACGATCAGGATCACCACGATGCGCAGGGCCGAAAAAAGCATGCTCTGCCAGTTCACCTTCTGGAGCAGAGGTACGATCTGATCCATGACACCTCCCCCTTACATGGAATCCAGCAGTCGTAACGGTGCGCGGCACCGAGGCCACCGGCCCCGACTGCGCCGAGCGGCCCTACTAAAGCTTATCAGGCTGAAATCCAGTTGCCTTCCCGACCTGCCCCGGCGGCTCTCGATCCGCATCATCCGCATCGTCCGGCACCGGCGGCGGGGCCGCCGGGCTGCGCCGGATCACGCGCTGGAAAATCAGGTTGTTCGGCACCATCAGGGTACTGCCGTCTTCCTCTTCGATTTCGGTGAACATCAAGCTGCGGTCAACGGCCCGCCCCTTGAGGCCGTCCGGCAGGATCTCGACGTTTTCGCCCAGGTGATAGGGCCGCCAGATCCAGATGAAAAAGGCCGCCGTGATGTTGCTGACCATGGTCCATACGGCCAGCATGCCCACACCGATCACCGCCAGAATGCTGGCGAGCATGGTCCAGATACCGCTGACATTGACGCCCCAATGACGCAGCACCAGCAGTATCAGCACGACCCACAATGCCGACGCGCTACCCCGGCGGATGAGAAGCGTGGTATCCATGGAAAGAGGAAAACGGCTGCGCTGCAGAGCCCGCTCCAGCAGCCGGGTGGCCACGAAGATGACCAGCGCTCCTCCGATCAGCAGCGCCAGTCCCGGCAACACCACATCCAGTCGGCCCCTGAAGTGGGCATACCAATGGGCGATCCAATGCATGGGGGTGCTCCTCCGGCGGCCCGGTCCCCGCCCGAACACGGCCAGAAGATCAGGGCAGCGCCGGGCCAAACGCGCGTACCACGGGCACAAGGGTATGGAAAATCAACGTCAGGCTGGCACCCATTTGACAAAGCACTGTCCAACAGGTTTCAACCCCTGCAGACGCCGCCCGCGCTGACGCCCGGACAATTCGGACAACTCGAACAAGGCGACCTCGTGCCGTCTCCGGAAGCGGCGGCGCGATAACCCGGTAACAGGGTAGTCGAGGCGCAACGCCCGCCGGACTGCACACCCGGATTGGGTTTGCGGCGGCACCAACGGGCGGCGGGGCGGTCCCGCAGGGTTTCGACAAGCATTGCGAGCCGCGCAATCGAAGGCCCTGCCGGCGCCGTCGAGGTCGCGGTCCACGGGAGAACACACGGTGAGCAGCGGCAAACCCCGGGCGCGGTCCGGGGAACGATGGCGGCGATGGTCTCGTAGCGTCTGGGCGCTGTGGCCCCAATGGCCCCTGGCCGCCGCCCTGGTGCTGAGCGGCGTCCTCAATATCCTCGGCGGGCTCCGCTACCACCTGACCGCCCTGAACACCGTCGCCACCCTGAACAGTGTCGGCGAGGCCTTGTCGGTCCTGGGCAGCACCACCCAGATCATTCTCGGCATCACCTTGGTGGTGGTGGGGATCGGCCTGGTGTGGCGCCTGCACACCGCCTGGGCATTCGGGGTGCTGCTGCTGATCGTGACCGTCGGCGTCAACGCCGTACGTCATCAGTGGGGACCCAGCCTGCTGGTACCCGGGGTGATGCTGCTTGCCATGCTGGCACTGCGCAGCCACTTCACGCGCCGCACGGTGCTCGCCAATTACGTGATCTCCACGGTCAGCATCCTGGCGATCCTCGCCTACGGCAGCATCGGCGCCTACCTGCTGGGCAGCGGCTTTCGCCCCCGCATAACGGACCTGGAAAGCGGTCTGTACTTCACGGTGGTGAGCCTGTCGACCGTGGGGTACGGGGACATCGTGCCGGTCAGCGGCGAAGCCCGCATGTTCGTGGTCTCTTTGCTGGTGGCGGGTCTGAGCATCTTCGCCACCGCCATCGCTTCCAGCCTGGGCCCGGTCATCTCCGGTGAGCTGGCCCGTATCTTCACCCCCAAGGGACGCACCATGAAGCCTCATGACCATGTCATTCTGGTGGGCGAAGGCCCGATCGCCTACAACACCGCCCGTGAGCTCACCGAACGCGGCATCACGTTCGTGCAGGTGGTGGCGGCGGGCGCCGAGCCGCCCATGCCCGAAAAGCCGGTGGTCACCGGCGAATCCAGCGAGGACAAAGTACTGATGGAAGCGGGCATCGACCAGGCACGCATGGTCATCGCCGCCCGCAACGACGACGGCGACAACGCCTTCATCGCGCTGGCGGCCAAGGATCTGAACGAATCGGTGCGCGTACTGGCGGTGGCGAGCTCGGCACGGTCCATCCGCCGGCTGAAGCTGGCGCGGGCGGATCTGGTGTTCGCTCCGGTGGTGGTCGGCAGCCGCCTGCTGGCCGATCTCGTCGAAGGCGGCGCGATTCCCGACGAGTTCCACGACCTGCTGGAGGGGCAGGGACCGGCAGCCTGAAGCAGACGCAATGCGGTGTGCGGGAGCTCAGTCGTCGTCGCCCAGCTCCACCGACCAGCCGAGCTCCCGGGCCCGACGGATGGCTTCGTCATAGATGCGGGCATGACGTTCGCGCAGATCGGCGGGCAGGTTGCTCACCAGGTGGCCGTAGGGCGCCCACGCCGCATGGACCTGGCCGTAGAGCTGCTCGAGACGGTCGTGGTTCCAGCCCTCGCAGGTCTCGGTTTCCGGCAACAGACCGAATACCCAGGCATCGCGGATCAGTTTGCCGATATCGGTCATCCCGCCGAACTCGTCCTTGTCGATGCCCCCGTACAGCTTGTCTCGATTCATTACTGCCTCTCCTGGCGCCTTAGCCCGCATATTGCATCAGCATCCGGGATGCTGGCGCAAGACAGGTGTGGCTGGGCGCCGCTCTGGAACGAAAGTCATAGCCGTAGCTATGAGTTGGCCGCTCTCGCACGTCCATGTGCTCCGCGGCATAAGTACTTCCTGTACAACGCCGCTCTCGCATGTCCATGTGCTCCCCGGCTGGTGCGATATGCGGGTTACAGCGCAATGGCGTCGAAGTCACGTACCTGGGTGTGCCCGGCATGGGGGTCAGGTTCGCCGTCCCGCACCAGCCAGACGGTCTGCATGCCCGCGCTGTAGGCGGCGTCCAGCTCCTGCTCCACATCCGACAGGAACAGAATCTCCGTCGGCTCCAGGCCGATCTCCGCGGCAATGGCGCGATAGGACTCGGGCTCGCGCTTGGCACCCACGTGGGTGTCGAAATAGCCGGAGAACAGCGGATTCAGGTCGCCGTATTCCGTATGTCCGAACAGCAGGGTCTGGGCCATCACCGATCCCGAGGAGAACACGTACAGGCGCAGACCGCTAGCTTCCCACAGCCGCAGGTTGCGCACCGCATCCGCGTAGACATGGCCTTTGAAAGCGCCCTGGCGATAGCCGTCCTGCCAGAGCAGGCCCTGCAGGGTTTTCAGCGGCGTGACCTTGCGGTCGTCGTCTATCCAGCGAATCAGCTGGGCGATGAGCTGGTCGTCGTCCAGCCCCCCACCGGCCGCCTCGTTGGCGCTGTCCAACGCGCTGCGCACCGCCGGGTCGTCTCCATGGGCTCGCACGAACTCCGCCAGGTGCCGGCGGGCGTAGGGAAACAGCGTATCCTTGACGAAGGACAGCGATGAGGTGGTGCCTTCGATGTCGGTGAGGACCGCCCGGATCATCCGTAACTGGCCATGAACTGATCGAAGTCCGGAAGCTCCCGGGCGATGTCGCTGCCGGTGAAGTCGGCGACCCAGCCATCCGGGGTGGTGAACAGGCGGATGCACTTGAAGTTGGGCTGCTCGCCCATGTCGAACCAGTGCCGCGTGTTGGCCGGCACACTGATCAGGTCTCCCTTCTCGCACAGCACGGCATAGACCTTGTGGTCCGAGCGCAGGTAGAACAGGCCCTGGCCGTCCACGAAGAAGCGCACTTCGTAGTCCGCGTGGGTATTCTCGTCCAGAAACTTCTTGCGCAGCGATTCCCGGTCCGGGTAATCCGGACGCACGCTGACCACATCGACGGTCTCGAAGCCGTACTCCTGCATCAACCGGTCCACCTGCTCGTTGTAGGCGTCGATCACTTCGTCCTGGCTGGCCAGCTCGTCGAGCTCGCGGTCCGCCGACCAGCGCTCGAAACGCACGCCGAGGCCCTTCAGCTCGCGGACAATGGATTCGAAATCGGTCACCGTGGAAACGGGCTGCGCGTCCAGCTCCTCATAGATGGTCAATGCACTCATCGTTTCTCCAATCCTTGCATGCGCAATTCACATTCGAACAGAAAGTCGAAGGCCTCGGCGTGGCGCAGCGCCTCCGAGACGGTCGTTCCCCAGACATACAGCCCGTGGCCGGCGATCAGATAGCCGGACACCGGTTCGTGTTCATCCAGATAGGCGTCCACCTGATCGGCCAACCGCCGCATATCCTGATCGTTGGGGAAAACGGGCACCACCAGACGGGTGTCGTGGGTGGTGATGCCGCTGAAGGCTTTGAGCAGCTCGTAACCGGCCAGCTCCACCCCCGCGGGAAACAGCCGGGAGATCAGCGTTGCATGCAGGGAATGCGGATGAAGCACCGCGCCGACGTCGGGAAAACGCTTGTACAGACCGGTGTGCAGCAGGGTCTCGGCCGATGGCCTGAGGTCCGCCTGGGTGGCGCGTCCTTCGGGGTCCACGACCATGATGTCGGCTTCTTCCAGCTCACCTTTGTGGCGCCCGGAGACGGTGATGGCAATGCGCCCGTCGCTGAGACGCGCCGAGAAGTTGCCGCTGGTGGCGGGCACCCAACCTCTGCCGTAGAGCAGCCGTCCCGCCCTGATCAGCTCATGGGCCCGCTCGCGGCCTTCCGCGTTGTCCCCGTCCACCTGGTGATCACCCCTGCTGCCAGCGGTCGCTCTGCAAGGGAGGCGATTTTAGACCGGCCCGTTGGCCGGTACAACAAGACTGCCCCGCGGGGACAGGGTCCGGTCAGCCGGTGGCGGCCCGCTCCCCGCGTCCGTATTGCACCGTCCCGTCCCCGAAAAAGTCCCCCATGACGGCCGCAAATCGCTCTTTGTCCACCAAAAACGAATCGTGACCCTGGATGGAGGGCAAAGCCGCCAACTGCACGTCCCGGCCCGCCCTGCGCAGCAACTCGGTCAGCTCCTGCTGCTGGTGGAGGGGAAACAGAAAGTCGCTGTCCACACTCACCACCAGGCAGCGTTGGGCGCCGATGCGGCTCACAGCGGCCTCCAGAGACCCTCCGTGTTCGGCCAGATCGAACCAGTCCATGGCCCGGGACAGGTAGAGATAGGAGTTGGCATCGAAGTGGCCGACGAACTTGCGGGCATTGGCATCGAGGTAGGATTCCACCTGGAATTCCACTCCGAACGGCTCCCGGAACCCGGACGGCGGGTCCATCCGCTCGCGACCGAAACGCCGCTCCCATTCCCCCGCCGAGCGGTAGGACATCAGGCCAAGCTTGCGCGCCATGCGCATACCCGCCAGGGGCTGCTCCCCGGGCGCGTAGCGCCCCTCCTGCCAGGTCGGGTCGGAACGGATGATCTCCCGCTGCAGGGAACGGATGGCGATGGCGAAAGGGGTCGCGCGAGCAGCGGAGCACAGCACCGCCAGTCGCTGCACCGTATCCCCGTACAGCACGCTGTAGGCCAGCGCGCTCATGCCTCCCAGGGAGGCGCCGACCACGGCATCCAGGCCCTCGATGCCCAGGTAGGCGACCACCGCGTGGGCGGCCCGCGCAATGTCCTCCACCGCCAGTTCGGGGAAATCCAGCCCGTAGCGCTTGCCGGTGTGCGGATTCCGGGAGGCGGGACCGGTGGACCCGAAACAGCTGCCCAGGGAGTTCACGCAGATGACGTAGTAGCGGTCACTGTCGATGGGGCGCCCCGGCCCGATCATGTACTCCCACCAACCCGGACTCGGATCAGCGCGATTGGAGGCGGCGTGGGCGCTGGGGGAAAGGCCGGTGAACAGCAGCAACGCATTGTCCCGCCGGGTGTTGAGCCGACCCCATGTCTCGTAGGCGATGCGGGCCTGATGCAGCTCGCCGCCCCGATACATGGAAAACACCTCCGGCAGCCGGACGAAACTCGGTGAGTCTGTCATCCTGTGCGGTTCGCTCCTTGTGTCGGCGGCCGGGCTTGCGGGAGGCGCATGCCGACTCGCTAACCCGAAAATAACCTAGCAATACACTCAAGTATTTTCGCAAAGCCGCCGGCGAAAGTATAGTGCCTGCACCCGGCTCCTCGTCCCTTCGCCAACCATGCCCGCACCGGTCGTCATCCTGCTCGCGGTACTGCTGCTGATCGCTCTGCGCGACGTGGGGCCGGTGCGGATCGCCATCTGGCAGAGCATGACAGCCGGTGCCGTGGTGGTGGTGGCCGGCGGCTGGATCAGCCTGCCGGCGGCAGCCCGGGCCATCGACTGGAAGGTGCTGATGTTTTTGTTCGGCGTGTTCCTGATCGGCCATGCCCTGGAAGCCAGCGGCTGGCTGGGCAGGCTGTCATACCGCCTGTTTCGCGGAGCCCGCTCCACCCACGGACTGGTCTGGCGCCTGCTGGTGGGCGCCGCTGCCGCCTCGGCCCTGCTGATGAACGACACCCTGGCGATCGTCGCCACGCCCCTGGTGCTGGCATTGGCCCGCCATCACCGCATCGACCCGAAGCTGCTGTTGCTGACCCTGGCCTTCGCGGTCACCATCGGCAGTGTTCCCAGCCCGGTGGGCAACCCCCAGAACCTGTTGATCGCCATACACGGGGGACTGGCGGCCCCGTTCGTGACCTTCGGCAGCCACCTGCTGCTTCCCACGGCGGTCAATCTGGCCATCGCCTACGGTGTGCTGCGCATCGGGTTTCGCCGGGAATTCCATGCCACCGGTCTGGTACACGCCGATCCACCGGTGGCCGATGGGGCCCTGGCGCGTCTGGCCGGTATCTGCGTCGCCCTGCTGGCAACGTTGATCGTGCTGAAGGCCGTCACCGTACGGCTGCTGCCGGCGGCAAGCCCGCCGCTCAGCGTCCTCGCCGTGGTGGCCGCCACACCGCTGGTGGCCTTCAGCCCGCGGCGGCTGGAACTGGTGCGCGGCATCGACTGGCGCACCCTGATATTCTTCGCGGCGTTGTTCGTGCTGATGGCCACGGTGTGGAACACCGGTTTCATCCAGGCTCAGCTTGCCCGCCTGGACGTGAACCCCACCTGGCCAGCGGCGGTGCTGGCAGTGAGCACGCTGGTGAGCCAGGCCATATCCAACGTGCCCATGGTGGCGCTGTACCTGCCGGTACTGGCCCAGCATCACGCCGGCGATCCGGCACTCATGGCCCTGGCGGCGGGCAGCACCATTGCCGGCAATCTGCTCCTGCTGGGCGCCGCCAGCAACATCATCATCGTCCAGCAGGCCGAACAACGGGCCGGGGTGGTGGTCTCGTTCCTGGAGTTCGCACGCCTGGGCGTGCCGCTCACGGCGCTCAACGTGTTCGTGTACTGGCTGGCCATGCACTAGGGCCTGTTAACACTATAGGGATCATCGCTGTTGTGGCTGAGAAGCCGCCAATCAAGGCGCGAGGA
>DATFML010000431.1:0-2907 GCA_035266965.1 Gammaproteobacteria bacterium | reverse complement strand
CTGACCCGGTCCTCGGCCATCCCCGCCGGCAGGCTGCCGTCCGCCGGCGCCATGGCGCCCCCGGCGGCACCCTTCTCCGCCAGCGAACGCAGCACCGGCCGAAGCACGCCCAGCGCCAGCAGCAGCACGCCGAGTCCGCCTGCAAGCTGCTTGACCAGCGACCAGACCCAGGGTTGCTTCCACACCGGTGTCTTCGGAGCGGGCGGCATCGGCGCCGGTGCCTGGAACGGTGCGTTGATCACGCTGACCCGATCGCCGCGCTGGGCATCGAAACCCACCACCTCCTTGACCAGCGACGTGAAGCGGGCAAGATCGGCGTCGGACCAGGGCTTGTGCTGAACCTGTCCGTTCGCGCCCGTCACCTGGTGATCGTTCACCACCACGGCCACGGACAGCCGCTGCACCGTTCCCGTGGGCAGCCGGATGTGGCTGATGGTCTTGTCGAGCTCGTAGTTGCGCGTCGTCTGCTTGCTGGTGTCGGTCGGCTGCTTGGAAGATGCGCTGGTCGTGGCGGTGGACGCGCCCTGCTTGCCGTTGCCCTGGCCGCCGGATTTCCCCTTTGCCGAGGCGTTGGCGGTGGCATTGGCAGGCGCCGAACCGCCCGCGGGTGGCTCATTCGACAAAGCTCCGGGAATGCCGCCCGTGCCCGGGGCGCCGGTGGTGGTGTGTTCGCTGGTCTGCTCGCTGCGCAGGGCACGCATGTCCGGGTTGTACGTTTCCCGGGTCTTCTCCACCTGCGCAAAATTCAGGTCGGCGTTCACCTGAGCCTTCACGTCGCCGGCACCCACCAGGGGGCTCAGCAGGTCGACGATGCGCTTGGCATAGTCCTGCTCGATACGGCGGGTGTAATTGAACTGGTTTCCGGACAGGGCCGCGCCCTGGCCGGAGCCCTGACTGGTCAACAGGTGTCCGGCCTCGTCGACCACGGTGACGTGGTCCGGCGTCAGCCCCGGCACACCGGCCGCCACCAGATGCACGATGGCGGCCACCTGACTGCCGTCCAGGGTGCGCCCGGCAAACAGGCTGACCATCACCGAAGCGGTGGGCTGATTCTCCTTGCGCATGAACAGGGAGCGTTTGGGAATGGCCAGGTGCACCCTGGCCTTGTCGACACTGTCCATGCTGGCGATGGTCTGGGCGAGCTCGCCTTCCATCGCGTGGTTGTAGCGCGCGGTTTCCATGAACTGGCTGGTGCCGAACCCGTCGTTCTTCTCCAGCATGCTGAAACCGGAATCGGAGCCCTTGGGCAGGCCCTCGGTGGCGAGCTTCATCCGCGCCTGATAGACCTTGCCCGCCGGCACCAGGATGGCGCCGCTGTTGGGATCCACCTTGTAGGGAATGTGCGCCTTGCCGAGCGCATCCACCACCTTGGCGCTGTCCCGGTTGGAAAGATTGCCGTACAGCATGCTGTAGTTGGGCGACTGTGACCAGAGCACGACGGCCACGCCCAGCGCCACGCTGGCCGCCAGCCCGATCATCAGGCCGATCTGGCGCATGGCCGGCAGGCGGCTGAAGCCCTGCATCGTTTCCGCTTTCACGAGCGCCATGGTTTCAGCCACCCCTCCGCTGCCGGTTCAGGCGGCGGACGTCACGACAGCGGGGACCGGCGGCGCCCACCGCTCGATGCGCAAATCCGGACAACGCTCTGGTAACCATGGTGCCTCCCGGTCGATCCATCCACATGTCTTCGTCGAGCCCCCGCGCGCGCCCGTCAGGCCTGCATGTTCATCACTTCCTGATAGGCCGCCACCAGCTTGTTGCGGACCTGGGTCATGGCCTCGAAGGACAGACCGGCCTTCTGCACCGCCACCATCACCTCCGACAGGTTGGTGTTGGGATCGCCCTTGACGAAGGCGTCGGTGAGTTTGCCCGCCTGCTGCTGAGTCTCGTTGACGGAGTCGACGGACTGCTTGAGCAGGCTGGCAAAGTCGGCGCCGGGCGCGGCATCGGCCCCGGAGGACGGCTGTGTGCCCTGACTGGCCGCCGCCATGGCCCGCATCTGGGCAAGAATCTGATTCACATCGATATTGCTGCTCATGCTGCTACCTCGTAAGTGCGACCGCCTGCGGGCTCCACGCCCGGATTATGCAGATTCCGGGCCACCTCAACCGGGGATGGCGATGCCGGCCTCGCGCATCCGCGCCAGTTTGTAGCGCAACGTGCGGGGGCTGATCCCCAGTTGCTCGGCGGCCTGCTTGCGACTGCCCTTGCCGGCCTGCAGGGCGTCGAGGATGAGCTGGCACTCCCGATTGCGCAGGTCCGTGCCCAGGCATTCGCCGTCCCCGGCGCCGGCCGGCGGCTGTTGCACGGCCTGCATCGCGCCGTCCGCCGACTCGAAGTGCAGGTCACCCACGTCGATGGAGCTGCCGTTCATCAGGATCAGCGCGCGCTGCACCACGTTCTCCAGTTCCCGCACGTTGCCGGGCCAGTGGTAGGCCAGCAGCCGGTTGCAGGCGGCGTCGGTGAGCCGCGGGCCGGCCCCGGTGCCGCCACAGAACCGGCTGAGCAGGCCGCGCACCAGCGGCAGGATGTCGGCCGGCCTTTCACGCAGCGGCGGCAGATGCAGAGGCAGCACGTTGAGCCGATAGAACAGGTCCTCGCGGAAACGGCCCGCTCCCACCTCTTCGCGCATGGCCCGGTTGGAGGTGGCCAGCACGCGCACGTCCAGGGGAATCACGTGCCTGCCACCCAGGCGCTCCACCTCCCGTTCCTGCAGCACCCGCAGCAGCTTGGCCTGCAGCCCCAGGTCCATTTCCGACACCTCGTCCAGCAGCAGGGTCCCGCCCTGGGCCTGCTCGAACTTGCCGGGCCGGGCCTGATAGGCGCCGGTGAAGGCGCCCTTCTCGTAGCCGAACAGGACCGCTTCCAGCATGTTCTCGGGGATGGCCGCACAGTTGATTGCCACGA
>DATFML010000430.1:0-3594 GCA_035266965.1 Gammaproteobacteria bacterium | reverse complement strand
ACCACATCAGCGCCACCAGTTCGTACTGCTGATCCGGCTCCAGGTCGGCCACCGTCGATTGAACCTCCTGCAACGTCATGTCGTCACGATGGTCCTCCAGGATATCCAGCGCCCAGTCGCCGTTGGCATCGGCAGGCTCATCCGGGATGACCACCTCGTCCTTGGCCTGAAATTCCCGCGCCCTGGCGATAATGAAGCAGACCGTCTCGGGATTCACGTTAAGTGTCTGTTCCACCGATGCCTCTCCTCCATTGCCCGCCGCGTGCACTACTCAAAGATAGCACCCGCAAGCGGTCCACCCCACCGATAGCCCGGAAATTCGCAGCAGGCTGCAATCCCCCGGGATCGCGACCATGGACCCACTGATAACCGACAATCTTCAGGCGCCGGCGTTCATGGCAGCGGCTCTGCAGGCGGCAACCCACCGCTCACCGACGAGGGGCGCCTGCAACGCTGCATCGCCCTCGTGCCCACACGAGGCGCAGGAGCCATCGGGTCGAGGCGGAAAGCACGCCGCCTGACAGCGACGTGCGCGGATCTCAAGGGCGCCATGGCGTCGGCCGTTGACGCGATGGCGTGCTCAACGCTCGACCTTCTCCAGAATCTGGGAAATCACGTCGCCGCGGCGGTAGATGGGCAGCTGACGCTGCATGTCCGCGAACGCCGCATCCCGCTCGGCGGCGGTCTCGTACCAGCGGAACGCCTCCCAGTCGGGCCCCAGCAGGTGGGGTGCGCGCATGGGGTCGTCCTTGGGAAGGGTGATACGAATCCCGTAGTGCTTCATGGTCATAGTCAGGCCAACGTCGCGGGCACAAAGTGCCGCCAGATTATAAAGGCTCGATCGGCACAGGCAATGCGCAACGACCCGTCCGCGGAACACTTGCAGCGAGGCGGGAATCCGGCACCGCCGACGAACTCCCGGGTTGTTGCAGCAACGCCGCTCGCCACCTACCCTCACCGCTGTGACCATGGATGATCACTCACCAGCGAATTCCGCCACCCTGTGGGCGACAATCCAGCGCCGCAGCACGGACGCGTTGGCCAAAGGCGCCCTATGCCCCATCGAGACCCGCTGCGAAGAAGTCGAAGACGCCGGGGTCTGCTTCACGTTGCGGGTGGCCGCCAACATCGCCCGCAAGGAGAACAGCAACACGCAGCACCGCCGCGGCGACCCGTTCGTTCCCTACGAACAGGATCTTTTCGTGACCGATGTCGGCGCCACCCATGTGGCGCTGCTCAACAAGTTCAGCGTGATCGAACATCACCTGCTGGTGGTCACCCGCGAATTCGAGGATCAGGAGACGCTGCTCACGCTGGCGGATTTTCAGGCCCTGTCCACCTTCATGGCCGCCTATCCGGCACTGGCTTTCTACAACGGGGGCGAGGTGGCGGGTGCCAGTCAGCGTCACAAGCACCTGCAGGTGATACCGCTGCCTCTGAGCACGCCTCAGCGACCGGTTCCCATCGAGCCGTTGCTGGCCGGCGTACCGGCATCCGATGCCCTCGCCCGTGTACCGGCACTGCCGTTCAGCAATGCTTTCTGCCGCCTGCCCGCGGGGATCTTCCGGGAACCCGTGGCCGCCGCGGAGTCGCTGCTGACGCGCTATCGGAATCTGCTGGCCGCGGTCGGGATGGAGGCAATCGAGGCGGGCGACGCAGTGCGCCAGAGCATGCCCTACAATCTGCTGCTGAGCGCCGACTGGATGCTGGTGGTTCCCCGCTCCCGGGAGTGCTACCGGAACATCTCGGTGAACGCCCTCGGCTACACCGGATCGTTCTTCCTGCGCGACCAGCAACAGCTGGCGGTGGTGCGGGAGGCCGGTCCCATGGCGGTACTGCGATCCGTATCCGTTGCGCCGTGAGTGTCGCGTTCGGAACGAACCCCGTCACGCAGGCAGCCCCGCCCATGCCGGGCGGACCACGCTAGGCGGTGCCCACGTTGCTGTCCCGCGGCGTGTGGTAGTAGTCGCTCTCTTCGGCAGACTGGCGCACTTCATCCAGGAGTATGCGCAGGCGCTGTTCCGCAGTGGCCACCGCAGCGCAATCTTCGCAACGGGGATCCCCGCACGGCTGGTGGGAATACAGCCAGAAATGCACTACGCCGGCGAGCAACCCGGAGGCGACCTCCCAGGCATCGCCCTGGGGATGGTTCTCCAGCAGGCGGTTGCCGACTTCCACGACCTCGGCGGCCGCCTGATCGAAAAGCGTCTGGGATGATTCGTCTGAAGCCATGATCCGTCCACCCGGGAAAGGTCTGCGTCGTTCTGTCGGCATCGACCGCCGCCGGTCGCGCTCTGCACTGGCATCCGCTGCATCCACGCACCGGTCCGGCCCCGCGGCCGGCGCCGGGAATCCCTCCCCTGAGGACGTATTGTAACCTGCGCCATCGCTGCAGGCATATGGTGGTAAACGGCCGTTTCAGAGGATGGCGCCGCGCTCGGCCATGGAGTATTCGGTCAGACGCTGCTTGACGAACTCGAACGCGTCGTCCACCGAATCGGTTCGGTGGAACAGATTCACATCATCGGCGTCGATGGTGCCGTAGCGTATCAAGGCGTCGAAGTTCACCACCTGGTCCCAGTACTCGGTGCCGAACAGCACCACAGGCAGGTGTTTGCGTATCTTGTGGGTCTGACGCAGAGTCAGGATCTCGAACAGCTCATCCAGGGTGCCGAAGCCGCCGGGGAATACGATGACCGCCTTCGCCAGATAGGCAAACCAGAACTTGCGCATGAAGAAATAGTGGAAGTGAAAGCCGAGCTCGCGGGTCACGTGGGGGTTGTCGAATTCCTCGTTGGGAATCGAGATGGTCAGCCCCACATTCAGCCCCTTCGCTTCGGACGCCCCGCGATTGGCAGCCGCCATGATCCCCGGTCCACCGCCGGTACAGACCACGAACCGGCGGTCTTCGTCCACCAGCTCCTTGGACCACTCGGTAAAGCGCCGCGCCAGCTCCCGGGAGGCCTCGTAGTAGCGGGACATCTCCAGATTCACGTCGGCGCGGTCCGCATCGCCTTCGCCACGGCGGGCCGCTTCCACCTGTGCCTGCGCGTCCTCCCGGGACACCAGGCGCGCCGAACCCATGAAGACGATGGTATCGTCCACCTGATAGTGCTGGAAGCGGCTGTGGGGCTCCAGGTACTCGGAAAGGATACGCAGCGCGCGGGCATCGCGGCTGTTGAGGAATTCCTGATTGTGATAGGCCTCTACGGCCCGGCGCCCTTTCTTCTCCATGACGGCCCCTTGCTGAACGGATGGAAACAGGTCTTTTGCGACGCCGCCGCGTCGTCGGCATGGACCACTAGGCTCCGAACATGCCCATATAGGCATGGGCGTCGAAGAACAGCTCGAGGCGGCCGATCCTGCCGTCGCGCACCGTCGCCCATAGCGCCAGGCGGGTGATGGCCAGTTCTTCGAGAGTGGTTCTGAAGTCCATGATGATGCAGACATCGTCGCCGTCGGAAAACGCCCGGCGCTGGTGCACGTCCTTCATGATGGTGTCCACCCGCATCAGACTGGCGATCAGTCTGTCGGCGCTGTCGTAGCTCTCCAACGGACTGACGTACCTGAAATCCCGGTCGGCGAGACAAACGC
>DATFML010000429.1:0-3467 GCA_035266965.1 Gammaproteobacteria bacterium | reverse complement strand
CCAGGCCTCCTACGGCGTACTCATCTGGTCCGCCGCTGCCTTCGCGGACGCGCACGCAGATCTCACCGTGCAATGCGCTGCCGGGTTGATCGAAGACCTCAACCAGGAGCGGCGCTTCGCCGGCCTGCCGCTGGCGGCAGGCGACGGTGACATGTCGGCCTATCAGGTGTGCACCTGGCAGACCGGCTATCCGCTACGAGTGGATCTGGCCGGCGGCTATCCCCGCTACGAGCCCTATCATTTATCGACAGCCAGGACCCTGGCCGACGGCGCCGACGCCCTGCTGTGGATTTCCGCCTTCAATGCCGGCCACACGCCGCCGGACACCGGGGTGCCCACCGTGGTGGTGGGGCGGCCCGACCTGCGGCTGGCCCGCCAGCCGCAGGTCTACATCCCCGTCGGCGTCCCCGGCGTGGATCACGCCGGCGCCGCATTCCGGGGCGACGCGGCGGTGTGTCTGCCGCTGCGCGGGCTGCGGGGGACGTCCCTGCCGTCGACGGCGGAGGTGGCCCAGGCTATCAGCGCACGAATCACTTCCAGGGAGGCTCCATGTTGACCCGACTGGCCGGTGGGATGCTGTACGACCCAGCCCGACAGATCAACGGCGAGGTGCGGGATCTGTTTGTGCGCGACGGGCGGATCGTTGCCGCACCCGGACCCGACACACCCGTGGATCGCGAGTTCGACCTGCGCGGCAAGGTGGTGATGGCGGGCGCCATCGATATGCATACCCACATAGGCGGCGGCAAGGTGAACATCGCGCGCACCATGCTGCCGGAGGACCACGCCGCCGACCCGGTGGCGCGCACCGGGCTGGCGCGCAGCGGCTGCGGCCACGCGGCACCGTCGACCCTCACCACCGGCTATCGATACGCGGAAATGGGCTATACGGCGTGTTTCGAGCCGGCGGTGCTGCCGTCCAACGCCCGCCAGACCCATCTGGAACTGGGCGACACGCCAATGGTGGACAAGGGCGGCTATGCCATGCTGGGCAGTGACGAACTGCTTCTGCACATGATGGCCACCGGCTGCGACCAGGCCCTCATCAACGACTACGTGGCGTGGACGCTGCAGGCGAGCCAGTGTCTCGGCATCAAGGTGGTCAATCCCGGCGGCATCAGTGCCTTCAAGTTCAACCAGCGTGAGCTGAACGTGGACGAGGCCAACACCGGTCACGGCGTCACCCCGCGCGACATCGTGCGGACTCTTGCCCGTGCGGTGCACGAGCTGGGTGTGCCGCATCCCCTGCACGTGCACGCCAGCAACCTGGGAGTCCCCGGCAACTTCACCACCACTCTCAAGACCATGGAGGCCGCCGAAGGCCTGCCCGTGCATCTGACCCACATTCAGTTCCACAGCTACGGCACCGAGGGGGACCGCAAGTTCTCCTCCGCCGCCGCCGAGATCGCCGAAGCGGTCAGGCGCACGCCCAACGTGACCGTCGACGTGGGTCAGATCATGTTCGGCCAGACCGTCACCGTCTCCGGTGACACCATGCGTCAGTATGCCAACCGCGGCTTCGCACATCCCCACAAGTGGATGTGCATGGACATCGAGTGCGATGCCGGCTGCGGAGTCGTGCCGTTTCGCTACCGGGACAAGAACTTCGTCAATGCCCTGCAGTGGGCTATCGGCCTGGAGTTGTTTCTGGACATAGACGACCCGTGGCGGGTCTTTCTCACCACCGATCATCCCAACGGCGCGCCGTTCACCAGTTATCCCCATCTCATACGTCTGCTCATGGACCGCAGCTTCCGCAACGAAATGCTGGCACGCATCCATCCCGACGCGGCAGCCCACAGCCGTCTCGGCAGCCTGGACCGCGAATACGACCTCTACGAAATCGCCGTCATGACACGCGCCGGACCGGCCCGGATACTGGGCCTGGACGATCGCGGCCACCTGGGAGACGGGGCGGCCGCCGACATCACGGTCTACAACCCGGACGAAAACCGCGAACGGATGTTCGCAACACCCGCCTATGTCTTCAAAGACGGCGAACTGGTGGTACGCGACGGGGAACTCGTCAAGGTCGTGTACGGTAAAACCCACACCGTACACCCCGACTACGATGCCGCGGTCACTCAACGGATCCGGCGCTACTTCGAAAAGTATCAGACCGTAAGCATGGAAAACTTCATGATCGGAACCGACGAGTTTGTCGACGACGGTCGCGGGGGGCTGGTCGTGCACCCGGGGCACGGAAGGAGCGAAGCATGATCCGCAACGGGGTGGCCATCGACGACACCTTCGCGGAGGCGTTCGACATGAAGGCAACCCGGGTGATCATCACCGCCGACGAGCACAAATGGGCTCACCAGTCTGCGGTTACCATGACCGGCTTCGCCACCTCGGTGATCGGCTGCGGGATCGAAGCGGGCATCGAGCAGACCCTGGACGAACAGCACACCCCGGACGGACGGCCGGGGGTGTCCGTGCTGGTGTTCGCGATGTCCGGGAAGGACCTCGCGAAGCACCTGGAACGACGGGTGGGGCAGTGCGTGCTCACCGCGCCCACCACGGCCGTCTTCGCCGGTCTGGAGGGGAAACCGGTGAACCTGGGACGCAACCTGCGCTATTTCGGAGACGGTTACCAGATCTCCAAGCTGATCGGCGGCCGGCGCTACTGGCGGGTCCCGGTGATGGATGGCGAGTTCGTTTGCGAGGAGACCACGGGTCGCAAGGATGCCATCGGCGGCGGCAACCTGCTGGTGCTCGCGGCCGGGGTGGAAGGGGCGCTGGCCGCCTGCGAAAGCGCAGTAGCCGCCATGGGCGCCGCGCCCAACGTGATCATGCCCTTTCCGGGTGGCATCGTGCGTTCCGGCTCGAAGATCGGATCCAAATACTCAGCCGTGCCTGCATCCACCAACGACGCCTACTGCCCGACCCTGCGCGGCGTCACCAACAGCCGGCTGGGCCCGGACGTGGGCGCGGTGCTTGAAATCGTGATCAACGGGCTGTCGGACGCCGACCTGCGCCAGGCCATGAGTACAGGCATCGGGACTCTCTGCGAACTCGGCGAGCAGCACGGCATCAAACGCATCTCGGCCGGCAATTTCGGCGGCAAACTCGGCCCCCATCATTATCATCTGCGGGAACTGGCCCCATGAGCAAGGTAACCCTGACCCTGCGGGAGGTTCCACCCCAGCGACTGGATGTCAGCACCCTGCGTCTGCCCGATCTGGCCGCGCTGGACGCCCACCGGATCGCCGCCCTGCCCCTGCGACTGGGCAATGCGTCGGTGAACACCGGAGATCTGTTCCAGGTCGCGGTTTCGTCGGACTCGGAGGAAGACGCCCTTGTGGTGCGCGACAGCTGCAGCCGCCTGGACGGACTCGGTGCGGCCACCGCCGGCGGCAGGGTGGAAATCTTCGGCGACGCAGGCGCGTTCCTGGCGCAGGGGATGTCCGGCGGACGGGTGGAGGTACACGGCAACTGTGGAGCCTATGCCGGGACGGAGATGGCGG
>DATFML010000428.1:0-2628 GCA_035266965.1 Gammaproteobacteria bacterium | reverse complement strand
CGGCCTGGGTGTTATCGGACATCAGCCCGCCCGTCCCGAATTGCAACAGCGGCGGATTGATCGGATGGCACTGGATGCAGACCTCCAGCAGGCCGGTTTGGATACGCACGATGCCCGACCTGTAGAGATCCAGGCCCCTCTGCTCGAGCGAATCCAGGCCATTGTCCAGGGCCCGGATCGGATTGGGCGGGTAGGTCAGCTGCATGGCGAAATCGGTGAACGCCTGCATCTCCCCGGTGGATATCTCACCGTCCCGTCCCATCAGCGAGTCGAATGCCTCGTTAAACTCCTTGAAGGCCGCTTCCTCGAGCGTCTCACCGTTCATCCGGGTTTGCCCGCTGCGGTCGCCGCGCCAGTGCATCGGCCCGTGCCCCATGAGTCCGCGCATGGACTGGGTGGCCATCGGTCCTTTCATCGGGTGGAAGGTCGCCGGGTCGGCCGGCGCCGAGATCGGGATGAAGGCATTGGTGATGGGCTGGACCGTGCCGTTGGGATCTCCGAGGTCCCAGGCCAGGCCGTCAGAATCCCCGAACAGGTGGCAGGTGGCGCAGGAGTCATTGCCGTTGCTCGACGTGATGCGGGCGTCATACAAGAGAGGTCGACCGTCTACAACGCTGTTCGGCTCCGGGTTAAACAACTGTTGGTGGGCGATCTCCGTCTGCGAGGTGAGATCGATGACGGACAGGCCGTTGTCGAAGCGTGTCAGCACGTAGGCGCGATCGCGCCGTTCATCCAGGACCAAGCCGCCTGGGCCACCGGCCGACAACTCGATCTGCCGATCGGCATCGGGCTCGAAGCTGTCGTTGTCCAGTTCGGCCGTGTCGAACACGCCGATCTTGCCGGAACCGAATGCGGCGACATAAAGGCGCTTGCCATCGGCGCTCACGGCCATGTCCATCGGTTGAGAGAGGCTGCGATTGCGTTCGTCCGCGGTCCCGACTTCCCGCTCGAAGTCGATGTGCTTGTTGAGGACACGCGGCTTCACTTCGCCGTCGGCCAGCACGGTCACTCGGTGATCGGCCAGGTGGCCGCGGACTGTTGTGCTACCGCGTGTCGGCCTGCCGGCGAAGCGCACGTGATTGCGGGCCTCCATGTTGGAGACGTAAACGGACCCGTCCGCCGGGTTCACAGCCATGTTGAACAGGGTGGTACCGACACCGCGGAAGGTATCTGTCTGCCGCGGCGGGTCGGCCAGTGCATCGAATTCGAACACGTCCAGGTCGGGGAGGGCGAAGGGCACGAACTGGTCATAAGTCTGGCCGAGGTCGTCGACCCAGCTGCCGTCCACAAGCTTGAGGATCAGTCCACTGTCCGGCTGCCGGACGCCGTCCGAGCTGCGGGTCGGTGGCGCTTTGGAGAAATTGGCCGGGGCGATGGAGGTGGTGCCGTTGCCCGAGCGGAAGACCGCAGCATAGACGCGGCTGCCGTCCGGCGTGACTGCCAGCGCCCGAGGCGTGTCACCGAATGGCTGCAGTATCGTGATTGGCGTGGTCTCTCCATCCCGGATGACGGCCGGCGCGTCGAACACCCACACGTTGGCTCGTGAGATGCCGGGTTGATCCAGGGCCGGATCGATCGGGCTGTTCTGGCCGCGCCGCGCTGTGGTCACGAACACGCGGTCGAAGTCTGCACCGGCGACGACGATATCCCGTGGTTCATCGCCCACTTGCAGGGTCCTGACTACCCGCGGCGGATCCATGTCCATGGCGATGATACTGATGCTGTCGGACAGGTGATTGACCACCCACACGGTTTCGTCCGGACCGACCGCTACCGCCACCGGCTCCATGCCGACCGGCACGGACACCTGGTGCAGCGGATCTGCATCAGTTATCCCGAGTGACTCTGACTGCTGCGTAGCCAAGGTGCCAGAGGGCTGGTCTGCCGCGTCGCCATTGTCCAGGGCGAACACTTCCAGTCGGTTATCCGGCGTGTTGACCACGAACAGGGATTGACCGTCCGCGGACAAGGCCAGGGGACGGACCTGTCCACTCTCGAATGTGACGAATTCTCGCGGTGCAGCCATGGGTCTCGGACCGGGGGTCACGCTGGCGAAGCTGGGCCCGGTGGGCGGCGGTGGGGAACCGGGTGGCGCCGGTAGCGGTGCGCCGGCACCGGTCGTGCCACCGCCTCCACCGCCCCCTCCACATGCCGCAGCCATGCCCAGGAACAACAGGGCAGCAAGCGCGGTGCGAGCGCGTCGCGGCCACACCTTACGCATTCTGACTTCCTCCATCGGCCCGACTCCGGGTCAGCTTATTCTTCGTCACGGACCTGGCCGCGAGCTTTTATCCTGACCCGGCGGGGTGCCAATATCGACGGGTCGGCAGTCTGCGTCAAATGCCGCAACAAAGTGCTTGGACACGTCTTCCGCGGCTAAATTCCCGTGGATCAATCCAGGGGCCGCACGAAGCCCGCCAGATTGGCGATTGCAGTTCGGGCACCCCCGTTCCGCAGATCGCAGCATTTCTTACCGTCGGGCGTGACTCAGTCCACCTGGTGCGCGGCAAGGAACATAGACTTTTCCAGGGCCACGAAGAAGTCCTGGTAGGGTTCCGGGTCATCGATCGGGGACATCTGGTGCTGCGCACTGGCGCGCACCAGCAGTGACGTTTCGTCCCGCGGCCG
>DATFML010000427.1:0-6540 GCA_035266965.1 Gammaproteobacteria bacterium | reverse complement strand
AACGTGAGAGACATAGACCGAAAACAGCCATGATGCCGCCACCCACAGCAGGGTGCCCAGCACCGCCCCCCAGCTGATCCAACGCCATTTCGCCTTGTTGCGGCAGGGGCCGTAGCGGAAGGCCAGTGCAAAGAAGGCCATCATGGCCACCGCGAGCACCGGCCAGCGCAGCGCGCCGGTGAACATCGGCATGATCGCCTGGGTGCTTATGCGCGGCAGTGCGGCGACCACGGCGGGCACTGCCACGATCAGCAGCAGTGCCAGCACGGCGAGCAGCAGGGCGATCACGGTGAGTACCAGCGCCACGCCGTACAGGCGCAATGTGCTGCGGCGCTCGGTCTCGTCATAGACGATGTTCAGGGCCGTCATCAATGCGGCTGTGCCCCACACGGCGCTGAGCAGGGCAGTGAGCGATCCCACCACCACGCCGATGCCCAGCGCCGGTCCGGACGCTTTCGCCAGGGCCGCCATCTGCCCGCCCAGGACCGCCACGATGCGGTCGGGAAGAATAGCGCCCATGGCATCCAGCTGACGGTCCACTTCGCTGGGGTCGGATACCAATCCGTACACGGACAGCAGCAGCGCCACGGTGGGGAAGATGGCCAGCAGCCAATAGTAGGCAACCCCCGCCGCTACCAGGTACAGGTTGTCCCGGGACATCTCCCGCCATACCCGATAGCCGACGTCCTTCCAGCCCAGCAATGGAATGTGCTGTGGCCAGCTTGCCTTCCGGCCCCGGGGATCGTGGTGTCTGCCTGCCATGGAGCGCCCCCGATATGTCCACCGACAGCGGCTCGTAGCGCGGCCGGCCGCAGGCCGCCCGGCGGTCGATCAGCGCGGTCTTTCCCCGACCACAGGCGTTTCAGGCATGGACCCGGGTGACCAGTTCCGGGGGTTGTTCCAGCGTGTGGTGAAGGGTGCAGTGGTTGGCAGCGACGCGTGCTGCCTTGATGCGCGAGTCCGGCACGCCGGGCCAGCGCACATCCATGTCCATGTGCCCGATGCGAAACGGTTCCTCGGCGTACGACCATTTGATGCGCATGGTCAGGTCCGCGTCGGAAACGTCGATGGTATCCGCGTAGCTGGCCAGCACCGAGTAGGTGCAGACGGCAACCGATGTGGCGAACATTTGCAGGGCACTGTAATGGGCCTCGGGGTCCCGGGGCTCTATTTCCAGGCCCGGTTGGTCAAAGCCCTGGAATTCCAGGTCCTCCTCGCTGTGCATGAGCACTTTCATGGCCTGCTCCCTGGGGTTCGGAACGCACGTTGCTTGTCGGGTCACTGAAAGTACAGCAGCCGGGCGCGGCGGATTCTACGGCACGGCCGTTGGGCTTTTGATGGGGTCGGCGAACGTCGTTCCGTGCGGACCGGCGAATCTCCCGACGGCCCGGGCCGATTGACGCCGGCGGAGCAGGGGCGCCATACTACCGGCTGGTCCCAAGGACCCCCGTGGGGACGTTCCTTCGCGCCCCACGCTGCGGTAGCGCCCAGCGCTGCACGCCCGGTTTTGGCGGCTTGTGCCTGTCCCCTCGCGACGATAAGCTGTGAACCCCGTCAGGCCCGGAAGGGAGCAGCGGCAGCAGTGGACTCGGGCGCCGGGGTGTGGCTGGCGCGGGCCGCCTCCTCTTCAGCCGTCCGGCCCCCGATCGCCCGATTGCGGGCGGCCTGGGGTATAATCCGCGCAGTGACGGGACGGCCCGGTGACGCGGGGCGCCATCTCACGAGTCCTGCTGCGAGTTGACCCCGGATCCATGAGTTATCAAGTTCTTGCACGCAAATGGCGGCCCCGTAATTTCCACGAGATGGTCGGCCAGGAGCATGTGCTGCGCGCGCTGGTCAATTCCCTGGACCGGGACCGCCTCCACCATGCCTATCTGTTCACCGGCACCCGCGGGGTGGGCAAGACCACCATCGCCCGGATTCTGGCCAAATCCCTGAATTGCGAGACCGCCGGCGTCAGCTCTCAGCCCTGCGGCGAATGCAGTGCCTGCCGGGAGATCGACGAGGGGCGTTTCGTGGATCTCATCGAGGTGGACGCCGCTTCGCGCACCAAGGTGGAGGATACCCGGGAGCTGCTGGAAAACGTCCAGTACGCGCCCACCCGCGGGCGCTACAAGGTGTACCTCATCGACGAGGTGCACATGCTGTCCACCCACAGCTTCAATGCGCTGCTCAAGACCCTGGAAGAACCGCCTCCCCATGTGAAGTTCCTGTTGGCGACCACCGATCCCCAGCGCCTGCCGGTGACCATTCTGTCGCGCTGCCTGCAGTTCAATCTCAAGCGGCTGCCGTTGGCGCTGATCAGCGAATACCTGGGCCGCATCATCGAGCACGAACAGCTGGAGGCGGAGCCGGCCGCCCTGCAGCAGCTGGCGCGCGCCGCCGACGGCAGCATGCGCGATGCCCTCAGCCTGCTGGACCAGGCCATCGCCTACGGCGGCGGTGCGGTGCGCGAACCGGAAGTGCGCGCCATGCTGGGCACCATCGAACAGGATCACGTGGTCGGCCTGCTGCGCGCCCTGGCCGCCGGGGACGCCCGGGCGCTGCTGGACGGGGTCGCCCATCTGGCCGAGCAGGTGCCGGATTTCGGGACCGTGCTGGCCGATCTGCTGTCCACGTTGCAGCGGGTGGCGGTGGCCCAGACCCTGCCGGAGGCGGTGGATGACACCCTGGGCGACCGGCAGGTGGTCATGGAGCTGGCCCAACAGCTGTCGCCGGAGGATACCCAACTCTTCTATCAGATCGGTCTGATCGGACGTCGGGACCTTCCGCTGGCCCCCGACGGACGTGGCGGACTGGAAATGGTACTGCTGCGCATGCTCGCGTTTCGCCCGGCGGACGCCGGGGCCGGCGGCGAGGTCCGTACGACGGCGCCCACAGGCCGCCCGGCTTCCGTCACTCCCGCCAGACCGGCCGTTTCCGAGGCGCCGGTCGATGGGCGCGCGGGCCGCGCGGCCGCTTCCCAACCCCCGCCCGGCGAACCCGCGCCGCAGCCGGAACCCGGAGCCGCCCCGCCCCCGGCTGCCACGCCGCCCCGATCTGAACAGGATGGCGCCTGGCCGACGCTCATCGATAAGCTGGGCCTGAAGGGGATGGTTCGCGAGCTGGCGGCCAACTGCGCGTTGCGTGATCATGACGGGGACCGGATCGAACTGGTCCTGGATGCATCCGTGGTGCAGTTGCGCAGCGATGCTCTCGAGCAGCGCCTGCGTCAGGCGCTCGCCCAACACTACGGTCGCGACATCCGTCTGGTGATCGAGGCGGGCGATCCGCACAGTGAAACCCCCGCCCGGGAACAGGCGCGCCGCGAACAGGAACGCCAGGTCGCCGCAGTGGAGGCGATCGAGGGCGACAGCAACGTGCGCGCCCTGCAGGAGACCTTCGATGCGCGCATCCAGACGGACTCCATCCATCCGATAGACTGAGCCGCGCCGCGATACCGGCGTGCCGCCACTGCAAGGTGCCCTGCGGCCGGCGCTCCAACGACAGCGAGAGGGACAAGGCAATGAAAGGTGGTCTAGGCAACATCATGAAGCAGGCCCAGCAGATGCAGGAGAACCTGCAGAAGGCCCAGGAGGAGCTGGCGAACCTGGAAGTGACCGGCGAGTCCGGCGGCGGCATGGTGACGGTGGTGATGACCGGCAAGCACGAAGTGCGCCGCATTTCGGTGGACGACAGCCTGCTGGGCGACGACAAGGACATGCTCGAGGACATGGTGGCGGCGGCCATCAACGACGCCGTGCACAAGGTGGAGGCGATGACCCAGGAGCGGTTCTCCTCGCTGACCTCGGGCATGGGTCTGCCGCCGGGCATGAAACTGCCGTTCTGAGGCGCCCATGACCCAACCCATGCGCATCGAACGCCTCATGGAGGCGCTGCGCTGCCTGCCGGGGGTGGGGCCGAAATCCGCCCAGCGCATGGCCTACCACTTGCTGGAGCGGGACCGCGAAGGCGGCCGACGCCTGGCCGACGCCCTGGTGGACGCCATGGAACACGTGGGCCACTGCCGCCAGTGCCGCACGTTCAGCGAAGAGGATCTGTGTCCGCTGTGCGCCAATGAGCGCCGGGACCGCTCCCTGCTGTGTGTGGTGGAAAGTCCGGCGGACGTGCTGGCCCTCGAGCAGGCCACCGGCTTTGGCGGCCTGTATTTCGTGCTCATGGGCCACCTCTCTCCGCTGGACGGCATCGGCCCCGACGAACTGGGGCTCGATGCCCTGACCGCCCGCCTGGACGGTGGTGAGGTGAAGGAGATCATCCTGGCCACCAACCCGACGGTGGAAGGTGAGGCGACCGCCCATTACATCGGCGAAATGGCCCGCGAGCGCGGCATACGGGCGACGCGCCTGGCCCATGGTGTGCCTCTGGGCGGCGAGCTAGAATATGTAGACGGGGGCACGTTGTCCCATGCCTTCATCGGCCGGCGCGAATTGTAGTGCAAGGGATTGTCGGGAGCCGGCGGGCTAGGTACATCAGGGAATCACGGTCATGGACATCGCCCGGTTGCCAGTGCCGGTTTCGGCGCGAAGACCCTATCCGCAGCGGGTCAATCGCAGCGCCGATCCCGGCCGCTCCGCTCCGTCCAACAGCCATGCGCTGCAGCCTCGCCCGTCGCCAACCGCCGGCCAGGCGGTGCAGGGTGAGTTGCTGCTCAATCAGCGTTTCTACGGGCGCCGCGCCGGTACGTTTCAAGCGGGCACCTACAGCGCCGTTGCCACCTCTGTTCCCAGGACCGCGAGCGCCATGCAGGCGCAACGGGTCGTGGGCGCCTATCTGGACAATGCCCGCCTCGGCACGACGGGCGCACAGACTCAGGGGCGCAGCGTCGACTATTTTGTCTGAGCGCCGTCAGGGTGTCGGCGATCCGCGTCGGTCGGTATTTCAACATTGCGATAGTCAAAGAGGCCGTCGTTGATCCGGTGGTCGAGTCGACGCTCGTTTGACGCGCCAACCGTGGGGGAATGCAATGAGCGATTGTCTGTTCTGCAAGATGGTTAATCGGGAGATCGAACCTGATGTGGTCTACGAAGACGACCAGGTGGTGGCATTCCGGGACATCAATCCGCAGGCCCCTGTGCACGTGCTGGTGGTGCCCAGGCGCCATATCGCCACGCTCAACGACCTGAGCCCGGATGACGAGTCTCTGGTGGGCCGGATGTTCCTGGCCGCCCGGAAGGTGGCGGCCGATGCTCAGGTCCACGAACGGGGTTATCGGACCGTCATGAACTGCAATCCCGAGGCGGGCCAGTCGGTATTCCATATCCATCTGCATGTGCTGGGCGGCAGGCCCATGGCCTGGCCCCCCGGCTGAACGCTTCCTGTTACCTGCCTGATACAGCCCGGGGTCGTCGCCCAGCAGGTTGATCCAAAGAGGTTTTGTGTATTCTGCCGGGGTTTGCCGGCACCGCTTGTTACATGCAGGAAACAATCTCACCAGAATCCCGTTCTGTCCCGCCACGCCTTGCCGGTTGACTGGCCGGTTCCCGGGACCCCCTTCCACGCCGTCCCCAAGGCAATCATCCGAAAGTAAAAAATACGTTAACAAGTCTTCCGGCCCGGATACCCGCAGCCCGGGAGCAGGGCGGACTTTGCCATGTTCGTCCGCCGGGGCTTGTCCGCTGTAACGCCGGGCTGCCAACGCGTTCGCCGTCCGGTGCCTGCCCGCCATCCGCACGGACAAATTATTTGTCCTTATATCAACAACCTGTCGACTACCGCCTGGGGTGGGCACGGTGCTTGCTGTGGTTGCTGCGAGCCGGCCTGTCCGGTATGTCCTGTTGCAGGCACTGACGATGTCGCCGGCTGCAGGCCGCGACCCCCGGGAGGGACCACAGGCGGTCCTGCGGACGCCAGGGAACGCTTCGAAAAGGGAATGACAGTGGAGGTATGCGAATGAACAAGCCACTCTTGATCAGTCTATCGGCGGTCGCACTGGCGGTGGCGACCGCCAGCAGCGCCTACGCCAATCCGAAGAACAAGTTCGGCGACTCCAACACAGCGACGGTGGATTCGACAGCCATGGCAAACGCCAACGGCGGCAGCGGCGGCAACGCGGTCGGCGGCAATGGCGGCGCCGGAGGCGGCACCTCCGACACGACCGGCACGGGTGCGGGCGGTGCCGGCGGTGACGCCAGCACGGCCGGGGCGGGTGCTGACGGGGGCACCGCCCACGCCTACAGCGAATCGTTCAACACCGACGTGGAAGTGATTTCCTACCAGACGCTCAATTCCCAGGTGAGCGGGGCGCCGATCCGTATCGAAGGTGGTTACGGAGGGCACGGCGCTGAAGGCGGCTATGGGGGTAACGGCGGCTCCGCACACGGTGCCGATGGCGGGTACGGTGGACACGGCGGCATGGCTTCGGGTTCCGGTGACGCCAACGGTGGCGGCGGCAACTCCGGCGGCGCCGGCTACGAGGCCTGGGGCGACGGCAGCGCCGATGGCGGCTCGGCGGGGTCGGGCGGGTCGGGCGGCTCGGCCAAGGGCTACGGCAGCGCCGACGGCGGCGGGGCCAGTTACGGCGGCGACGGCGGGTCCGCATCC
>DATFML010000426.1:0-5247 GCA_035266965.1 Gammaproteobacteria bacterium | reverse complement strand
CCAGTCGACTGTATCCGGACCATTGGGAGGATTTTCTGGAGCCGATCCCCGCCGAGCTGCGCCGCGACATGGTATCGGCGTATTACGCCCGCCTGACGGGGGACAACGAGGTGATCCGCATGGCCGCCGCCAAGGCGTGGTCCATCTGGGAAGCGCGGGCCTCAACGCTCCGTACCCGGGAAGACGTCACCGAGCAGTTCGGGGCGCCCTACGCCGCCCTCAGCCTGGCCCGCATCGAGTGCCACTACTTCATGCATGACTGCTTCCTGCGGCCGGACCAGATCCTGCGCGACGTCCACCGGCTGGCGGACATCCCGGGCGTCATCGTGCACGGCCGCTACGACACCGTGTGTCCCGTGGAACAGGCCTGGCTGCTGCACCGGGCCTGGCCCCAGGCACAGTTGCGTATCGTGCCGGCCGCCGGCCACTCGGTCGTGGAACCGGCGATTGCCGCGGAACTGGTGGCGGCCACCCAGCGCTTCGCCGACGAGCTGGCATGATCGGGCTCCTGCAGCGGGTTACCGAAGCGAGCGTCCACGTTGCCGGCGAGACCGTGGGCGCCATCGGTGCGGGCCTGCTGGTGCTGGTGGGTGTGGAGCGTGGCGACGGCGAGCCGCAGGCCGACCGGCTGCTGGAGCGCCTGTTGGGTTATCGGGTGTTCCCCGACCAGTCCGATCGCATGAACCTGAGCGTCACCGACATCGCCGGCGGATTGCTGCTGGTTCCCCAGTTCACCCTGGCCGCCGACACCCGTAAAGGCATGCGTCCCAGTTTCACGCCGGCGGCGCCCCCCGAGCAGGGCGAGCGGCTGTTCGGTTACCTGTTGGACAAGGCCCGGCGCTGCCACGCGCCGGTGGCCGGAGGCCGCTTCGGGGCCGACATGCAGGTGCAGCTGGTGAACGACGGTCCGGTCACGTTCTGGTTGCAGGTGCCTGCGACGCCGTCGTCCTGAGCGCCGGCGCAGCGGCCTGGCCGCGCGGCGGGCGGTGGTCCGTCAGGGGGCGTGCCGGTTGTGTTCGTCGCAGGGGCGTCGGAAGTAGCAGGTCAGGGCGCTGCTCACGGTGGTCAGCGCCCAGAACAGAAAGAAGCCTATCGTGTAGGCCCCCAGCCGGCTGAGGTCCGCATAGCGGGTATCGGCCAACAGCGCCTGGGGATCGAAGGCGGTGAAGAACAACACGGTGGCCAGCCCGGACATCAGAAACGATGGCCACAGCACCGCCACGACGCGCTGGACAAGGGGCAGCTCGTGTCCGGCCATGTTTTCCATGGACGTCTCCCTATTGTGATTGACGGTGCACCCGGCGTTCCGCCCGCCTACCAGTCGGCACCGGCGACCAGGCGCGTTCCGCCGCGCTGTGGCAGCCGCAGGCGACCGGTCAGGCGCCAGTTCCCGTCACCGGGCTCGATGCTCACGTGCCAGCGTCCCGGCGGGATGTCCCGCAGGGGGGTCGTGTACTGCCCGTCGCCCCCGGGCTGCAGCAGCAGCACCCGGTCCAGGTGCGCCCGGGTCGGATGGGTCAGCCGCAACAACAGCTCCGGCTGCCCGATGGGCACGGCCGAGCTGAGGCTGAGCCGGATGCGCTGCGCGTCCGGGTCGTAGCTCACCCGGGCCGCCACCCCCAGTTGCTGGGCGGCGCGGTCCCGGGCCAGGACGCGGTTGATGGCCAGCCCCTGCTTGTAGTAGTCGTCCACCACCAGGCCGTCGGGATTCTCGATGGCGATCACCAGGGTGGCGATGCCCGCGATCACCGCGCTGGCCGGCAGGGCGATCAGAAACCAGGGCCAGAACTGGCGATACCAGGGCGGAACGGGAACCACGGGTGCGGTTGAGGACATCAGCGCGCTCCTAACGCAGGGCCGAGGAAGCGGCCCGTCTGGGTCACTTTCAGATCGGGCGTGTCCACCGCCTGCAGGGTGAAGTACACATTGTTGCCCGGTTGTTTCAGGTTGATGGGATCCACCCGCAGGGCCACCGGCAGATCCAGCACTTCACCGGCCGGCACGGCGATCCGGGGCCGCTCGTTCACCAGGGTCAGCCCGGGAATGCCGCTCACGGTCAGGCGGTAGGTGTGCGGCCGTTCATCCATGTTGATGACCTTCAGGGTATAGACATTCTCCACCAGGCCCATGCCCGTTTCCCGGTACAGCATGTTGCGGTCCCTGATGATGTCCAGTTCCAGGGGTATGCGCTGGCTGATGGCGTAACCCAGCCCCGCCATCAGCGCCACCAGCAGCAGGGCGTAAGCCACGATGCGCGGGCGCAGGATATGGGACCGGCCCCCTTCCAGCGCGTTTTCGGTGGTGTAGCGGATCAGACCCTTCGGGTAGCTCATCCTCTCCATCACCTGGTCGCACACGTCGATACAGGCCGCACAGCCGATGCACTGGTACTGCAGGCCGTTGCGGATGTCGATGCCGGTCGGGCACACCTGTACGCACAACGTGCAGTCGACGCAGTCGCCGAGTCCCCGGGCCCGATGGTCGACGTCGCGCTTGCGCGAGCCGCGCGGTTCACCGCGCTGTGCGTCGTAGGAGATGATCAGGGTGTTGCGGTCGAACATGGCGCTCTGAAAACGCGCATAGGGGCACATGTAGATGCACACCTGTTCGCGCATCCAGCCGGCGTTGCCGTAGGTGGCAAGGCCGTAGAACAGCACCCAGAAAGTCTCCCAGGGCCCCATGGACAGGGTGAACAGCTCGTGCCAGAGGGTGTGGATGGGCGTGAAGTAGCCGACGAACGTGACCCCCGTGTACAGGGAGAACACGATCCACGCGCCGTGCTTGGCGCTCTTGATGCCCAGCTTGCGGGCCGACCATGGCGCACGGTCCAGCTTCATCTGCCGGCCGCGGTCGCCCTCGATGCGCCGTTCCATCCACAGGAAGATCTCCGTCCACACCGTCTGCGGACAGGCGTAACCGCACCAGAGCCGTCCGGCCAGGGCGGTGAAGAAGAACAGCGACAGCGCCGCCACGATCAGCAGCACGGCGAGAAAGAAGAAATCCTGGGGCCAGAAGGTGAGCCCGAAGATGTGGAACTTGCGGGCCGGCAGGTCGAACAGCACGGCCTGGCGCCCGCCCCAGCTCAGCCACGGCAGCCCGTAATAGATGCCCAGCAGGGTTGCCATCCCCAGCACCCGCAGGTTGGCGAAGATGCCGTGCACCTCGCGGGGATAGATCTTCTCGCGCTTGGCGTAAAGCTCTTCCTCGACCTCGTCGGTCGCTGCCGCCGGCGCTTTGGTATGTTTCGGTTGGGTGCTCATGGTCACTGTCTGCTGCCCGCGTCGATGGGGCGCGCAACCGCGCTGTGCAGGATTCGGCCAAGCGGCGCGGTGGCGGCCCGTTCGCCGCCACCGCGCGACGCTCACTGGCTGGTGGTTTCGGTACCGGCGGACAGGCTGTACACGTAGGCCGCCAGCAGATGCACCTTGTCTTCTCCCAGGAAGTTGCGATGGGGTGGCATGCGTCCGTTGCGCCCGTTGGCGATGGTCTGCCTGATGGTTCCCGGAGAGCCGCCGTAGAGCCAGGTGTTGTCGGTCAGATTGGGGGCGCCGATCTGCTGGTTGCCCTTGCCGTCCGCCCCGTGGCAGGCCACGCAGAACATCTGGAACCTGGCTTTGCCCGCCTGTGCGAGCTGCGCGTCCACCGGCCTGCCGCTCAGGCTCATCACGTAGGCCGCCACCTGCTTCACGCCCTGCTCGCCCAGCGACGCCTTCCATGCCGGCATGACGCCCTGGCGCCCGTCCAGGATGGTCTTCTGGATGGCCTGCGGGCTGCCGCCGTGCAGCCAGTCGTGGTCGGTCAGATTGGGAAAGCCGGGGGCGCCGCGTGCGTCCGAGCCGTGACAGCTTGCGCAGTAGGTCACGAACAGGCGCTGCCCGGCCTGCATGGCTTTGGGATCGTCGATCAGGGCCGTGATGGGCGTCTTGGCGTACTGGGCGAAGATCGGCCCGTATTTCTCCCGGGCCTGTTTCATCTCGCTGTGGTACTGGGACACCTCGGTCCAGCCCAGCAGGCCCCGGAACTTGCCCAGGCCCGGATACAGGGCCAGGTACACCAGGGCGAACACCAGGGTGATGTTGAACAGCCACAGCCACCAGCGCGGCAGCGGGTTGTTGTACTCCTGGAGATCCTCGTCCCAGGTGTGTCCGGTGACCTGGCCGCTGGCGCTCTCGCCGGAGCGGCGTTTGCCGGCCCACATGATCAGCCACCAGCATGCCAGCACGTTGCCGATGGTGAGCAGTATCACCCACCAGCTCCAGAAATCGCTCTTGAAGGCAAATTCACTCATGGCTCGACTCCTCCGCGGACTGGGCCAGGTCATCGTCGGCAAACGGCAGCCGGGCGGCTTCTTCGAAGTCCGGCTTGCGCTTGGCGCTCCACGCCCAGATCCAGATGCCCAGGAACACGGCCAGCACCAGCACCGTGAACAACGAACGCACCGTAATGATGTCCATGGCGCTACCTCCGGGTCTGGATGTCGGTGCCGAGGTGCTGCAGGTAGGCGATCAGGGCGTCCATCTCCGTCTTGCCCTTGACCGCCGCGCTCGCACCGGCGATGTCCGCATCGGCGTAGGGCACGCCCAGCTCACGCATGAGCTGCATCTTGTTGGGCGTTTCCCGGTCGTCGATGACGTTCCTGGCCAGCCAGGGGAAGCCCGGCATGTTGGACTCGGGCACCACGTCCCGCGGGTTCATCAGATGGATGCGGTGCCAGTCGTCGCTGTAGCGCCCGCCCACACGGGCCAGGTCCGGGCCGGTGCGCTTGGAACCCCATTGGAAGGGATGGTCGTAGACGAACTCCCCGGCCACCGAGTAGTGGCCGTAGCGCTCGGTCTCGGCCCGGAAAGGCCGGTTCATCTGGGAGTGGCACAGGTAGCAGCCTTCCCGTATGTACACATCGCGGCCTTCCAGCTGCAGGGCGGTGTAGGGGCGCAGGTCCGACACCGGTTCGGTGGTGCTTTTCAGGAAGAACAGGGGCACGATTTCCACCAGGCCGCCCACGCTGATCACCAGCAGCACGAACAGCACCATTATCCCGATGTTCTTCTCGACAACTTCGTGACTCATGGCGATTCCCCCCTTCAGGCGGTCTGCGGTATCGGTGCTTCCACCGCCCGCCGGCCCGAGATGGTCTTGGCGACGTTGTAGGCCATCAGCAGCATGCCGCTGAGGAACACCACACCGCCCAGGAAGCGCACGAAGTAGAAGGGATACATCCGCTCCAGCGATTCCACGAAGCTGTAGGTC
>DATFML010000425.1:0-26129 GCA_035266965.1 Gammaproteobacteria bacterium | reverse complement strand
AGGGGCATATCAGCGAGCTGGGTCTGGACCCGTTGTCCGCCAGCAGCCCTGCGCGTTATGCGGTGGAAGTGGAGTTCGAGCTGCCACCCGGGGTGACACTGCGGGCGGGGCAGGCGGCCAGCCTGGAGCTGCCATGAACCTCTGCTGGCGCTGTCTGGTGAGCGGTCGTGTGCAGGGTGTGTTCTTTCGGGCCTCGGCCCGCGACCGCGCCCTGCAGTTGGGCGTCACCGGATACGCCAGAAACCTGCGGGACGGACGCGTCGAAGTGGTGGCCTGCGGTGAACGCAGCGCTCTTGATGCGTTGCGCGAGTGGTTGTGGCAAGGGCCGCCGGCGGCGCAGGTACAGCAGGTGGACTGCGAACCCATCGACGACGCCCACTGGGAGGGCTTCGTGACCCGCTGACCGACGCCGGGCGCGACGGTCAGCCCCGGGCCGTGGGGTTGTTCGGCGCCGATACCCTGCCGTAGTGGGGCGGCGCGAGCACGGTGGGGCGCGGTGGCCGGGTGTTGTCCGGTTCGGGGTAGTCCAGGGTGTAATGCAGACCACGGCTCTCACGGCGCTGCTGGGCCGACTCGATGATGAGCTCGGCGACCTGCACCAGATTACGCAGCTCCAGCAGGTCGTTGGTGACCCGGAAATTGCTGTAGTATTCATGAATCTCATGCTGCAGCAGCTTCACCCTCCGACGGGCGCGTTCCAGCCGTTTGCTGGTGCGCACGATGCCCACGTAGTACCACATGAAGCGCCGCAACTCGTCCCAGTTGTGGCTGACCACCACTTCCTCGTCGGAGTCGGTGACCCGGGATTCGTCCCATTCGGCCACTTGCGGCGGCATCGGCGCGGCATCGAAATGAGCCTTGATGTCGTCGCTGGCGGACTTGGCGAACACCAGGCACTCGAGCAGGGAATTGCTGGCCATGCGGTTCGCGCCGTGGAGTCCGGTGCAGGCGGTTTCTCCGACCGCGTATAGACCGTCCACGTCGGTGCGTCCGCAGCGGTCGGTGAGCACGCCCCCGCAGGTGTAGTGAGCCGCCGGCACCACCGGTATCGGCTCGCGGGTCATGTCGACGCCGAATTCCAGGCAGCGGGCGTAGACGTTGGGGAAGTGCTCCTTGATGAACGCCGCCGGTTTGTGGCTGATGTCCAGCAGCACCGATTCCGCGCCCAGGCGCTTCATTTCGTGATCGATGGCGCGGGCCACGATGTCCCGCGGCGCCAGCTCGCCGCGCCGGTCGAAGCGGTGCATGAAGGGGGTGCCGTCGGGAAGCAGCAGCCGGCCGCCCTCGCCCCGCACCGCTTCGGTGATCAGCAGCGACTTGGCCTTGGGGTGGTACAGGCAGGTCGGGTGAAACTGGTTGAACTCCATGTTGCTGACCCGGCAGCCGGCGCGCCAGGCCATGGCGATCCCGTCGCCGCTGCAGGTGTCGGGGTTGCTGGTGTAGAGGTACACCTTGCTGGCGCCGCCCGTGGCCAGCACCAGATGGCGCGACCGGAACACCTCCACCCGGCCCATTTCACGGTCCAGCACATAGGCTCCCAGGCATCGGGAGCTGGCCAGCCCCAGTTTGGCGCCCGTGATCAGGTCCACGGCGATGTGCCGCTCGAACAGGGCGATGTTGTCCTGTTCGCGCACCGAGCGGACCAGGGCGGTTTCGATGGCGCGTCCGGTGGCATCGGCGGCGTGGATGACCCGCCGGCGGCTGTGGCCGCCTTCCCGGGTCAGATGGTAGCGGCCGTTGCCGTCGGCGGCCGGCTCGCGGGTGAAAGGGACCGCCAGGTCGATGAGCCAGCGAATCGCCTCCGGCCCGTGTTCCACCGTGAACCGCACGATGTCCGGATCGCACAGGCCGGCACCGGCGTTGAGGGTGTCCTCGATATGGGATTCGAAGGAATCGGCGCTGTCGAGCACCGCCGAAACCCCACCCTGGGCATAGTACGTCGACCCTTCGGTGAGCGGACCTTTGGAGAGCACGGCCACCTGCATGGAACGGGGCAGCTGCAGGGCGAGGGTCAAGCCCGCCGCCCCGCTTCCGAGGATGACGACGTCGAAATACCGTTGCTGGTCCATGACTTGTGGCCGGGCGAAAAAATCGGTTATGGTGTCGGGTCAGGTGGCCTGCTACGGGCCGGCCGATGCGGCCGAAACCGCGTTTAGGCCCCGTGCCAGCCCCTTAGGCTTTGCAAAGCATAACCTTACCGTAATCCGTCTCCCTGGGCGAACTATCGATAGTCAGGGTTGTCTACCTGTCTGGGCCGTGGGCTTGTCCGGGGTAAAAGGGGAATATGCCCGGATGGGCGAGCAGAGTGCTGATCGGGTACTGGTGGAGCGGGTTCAGCAGGGCGATACGCAAGCGTTCGATGTCCTGGTCCGCAAGTACCAGCACAAGATCACCAAATTGATTTCCCGTTACATCCACGACCCCAGCGACGCCCTGGATGTAGCCCAGGAGGCCTTTCTGAAGGCATACCGGGCGCTGTCCTCGTTCCGGGGCGACAGTGCGTTTTATACCTGGCTGTACCGGATTGCGATCAATACGGCCAAGAATTACCTGGTCGCCCAGGGCCGCCGGCCCCCCGGTGACGATATTGATGCACAGGAAGCGGAACAGTTTGAGGGACAGTCGGGTCTAAAGGAGTACGACACGCCGGAGCATTTGGTCCTCAAGGACGAGATAGAGCAGACCGTGTTGCGGGCGATCGAAGAGTTGCCCGAGGATCTGCGAACGGCGGTCACGTTGCGCGAGCTCGAGGGAATGAGCTACGAGGAAATTGCGCAGGCCATGGGTTGCCCTATCGGCACCGTTCGGTCGCGCATCTTCCGGGCGCGCGAGGCCATCGACAACAAACTGCGTCCTCTGCTGGACTAGATCGAGCGGGGTGGTGGGTGATGACGGACAGATTGAAAGAACAGATATCGGCCATGGTCGACGATGAGCTGCCGGTCGCCGAGCAGGAACTGCTCGTCGCCCGCATGGCAGGCGCCCCGGAATTGCGCGACTGCTGGGGTCGCTACAGCCTGATCAGCGATGCGCTGAGGCAGCACCTGCCGGATCGGCCCAGCCAGGGTCTGGCGGAGCGTGTCATGGCGGCCGTGAAGGACGAGCCGGCACTGGCTCCGGTGCGGCGGGCGCCGGTATGGCTGAAGTCGGTTGCCAGTCTGGCCGTGGCCGCTTCCGTGGCGGTGGTGGCGGTCATTGCCGTTCAGACGGTCAATCAGTCCACGCCGACCATGCCCGACAGTGCGATGACGCAGAGCCCGACCTACACCACCCGCGCGCAACCTGTCGATACGGAATGGAAGCTGCCGGCCCGCGGAACCGCCACCCCACTGGATGATTACCTGGTGAACCATAACGAATACGCCGCCAGCAATGGCGTTCAGGGCATGCTGCCTTATGTGCGTATCGTGGGTTACCACAACAGTCCGTAACGCGCGCCGATGAGGATGTGGAAAGTCTGCGGATGGTGTCTGCTGCTGCTTGCGGCAGGGCCGGCAATGGCGTCCGCGGACGCCGCCAGGCAGTGGCTCCAGAAGATGTCCCATGCGGTGGAGACGCTGAACTACGAAGGTACGTTCGTCTATCTGCATGCCGGGCACATGGATGCCATGCATATCATCCACCGTTACGGACCGGATGGAGAGCAGGAGCGGCTGGTCTCTCTGACCGGCGCTGCACGGGAAGTCATCCGCAACAGCCACACCGTCACCTGCGTACTGCCCGACAGCAAGTCGGTGGTGGTGAACAAGAGCCTGCCGAGAACACCTTTTCCGGGCGTGCTGCCGGACAACCTGGAAAGGCTGACCCACAACTACAGCTTTCAGGTGCTGGGGTCGGACCGCATGACCGGCATGGCCGCACGGGTCATCGCCATCAAGCCCAAGGACCGGTTCCGCTACGGCCACCGCCTGTGGCTTGCCAAGGATAACGATCTGTTGCTGAAGTCGGACCTCACCGATCAGCACGGCGTACCGGTGGAACAGGTGATGTTCACGCACCTGACCGTCAAGGACCGCATTCCCGAAAGCGTCTTCAAACCCAAGCTCAAGGGTAAGGATTTCACCTGGTACCGGTCTTCCGGCGCGAAGGTCCCTGCCCCGGCCGAGAAGGCCATTCGATGGAAGGTCGCCGAGCTGCCGAGCGGCTTCCGGCTGGTACACCACAGCCGCCACCGCCTGCCTTCCGGAGAAAACCTCGTTGATCATATGGTTTATAGTGATGGTCTGGCGACTGTGTCGGTGTATATTGAGAAGCCCGACGCGGATAACCGGGGTCGTCTGCAGGGTGTGTCGAGCATGGGGGCGCTGAACGCCTACGGGGGCATGGTGGACGGCTACCGGATCACGGTGGTCGGCGAGGTCCCCGAAGCGACGGTGAAGATGATCGGCCGGTCGGTCCGGCGAGCGCACTGAAGGTACAAGGTTCCGAATGATTGAAGAGTCCGCGAGGGTGGTGGCCCTTGACGGCGACTTCGCGTGGGTGGAGACCCAGCGCAAGAGCGCCTGCGGCACCTGCGCGGCCAACAAGGGATGTGGCACCGCCGCCCTGGCCAAGGTGATGGGCAATCGCCGTACACGGGTGCGGGCGCTGAACCAGCCGGGCGCGGCGGTGGGCGACGAGGTACTCATCGGGCTGGAAGAGCGCGCACTGGTGCGCGGCTCCCTGGCGGTATACGCTGTACCCTTGCTGGCGCTGTTCGGCGGCGCCCTGCTTGGACAGTACCTGGCCGGCCGGTTGGGTCTGGCGGACGGGGAGGCAAGCACCATCCTGGCCGGGCTTGCGGGGCTGGGCGGCGGTCTGGTCTGGTTGCGCCGATTCGGTCACCGGATCCAGCACGATCGCCGTTATCAACCTGTCATATTGCGTCGTTCCGGCGCGCCGCCGGGGACATGGGTCAAACGATTTTCTTAGGGGCTCGGTACTCCGGGCCCCTTTTGCTGTAAGTGGGGAAAACTGATGAGCTATCGCGTGCGTAATCCGTACTGGTACCTGCTGACCGCTGCGCTGCTGTGGCTGGCGGCGGCGGCAGAGGCGTCGGGGGCGACGTTACCGAACTTCACCACGCTGGTGAAGGAGAACGCGGCGGCGGTGGTCAACATCAGCACCACCCAGAAGATCAAGTCCCGGGGTCTGCCGCCCGGGCTGAACCTTCCGAACGTGCCCGAGGACAGTCCGTTCGGGGAATTCTTCAAGAAATTCTTCGGCGACCAGGGCGGGCAGCCCCACGAATACGACGCCAAGTCCCTGGGCTCGGGCTTCATCATCTCCCACGACGGCGACATTCTCACCAACTATCACGTGGTCAAGCACGCGGATTCGATCATCGTGCGGCTCAGCGACCGCCGCGAGTTCAAGGCCAAGGTGATCGGCTCCGATGCGCGCAGCGACATCGCCCTGCTGAAGATCGATGCCAAAAATCTGCCCACGGTGAAGATCGGCAGCTCCAGCAGGCTGCAGGTGGGTGAGTGGGTGCTGGCGATCGGATCACCCTTCGGCTTCGATCACTCGGCCACCGCCGGCATTGTCAGCGCCAAGGGACGCAGTCTGCCGCGGGAGAACTATGTGCCGTTCATTCAGACGGACGTGCCCATCAACCCCGGCAATTCCGGCGGCCCGCTGTTCAACCTGAAAGGCCAGGTGGTGGGCATCAACTCACAGATATTCAGTCGCACCGGCGGCTATATGGGCCTGTCCTTCGCGATCCCCATCGAGGTGGCCATGGATGTGGCTGAACAGCTCAAGGCGACGGGTCATGTCAGTCGTGGCTGGCTGGGCGTGCTGATTCAGGACGTGACCCGCCAACTGGCCGAATCGTTCGGCATGAAGAATCCCGAAGGCGCCCTGGTGGCGAAGGTGCTTCCCGGCAGTCCGGCGCAGAAGGCGGGCGTGGAAGTGGGCGACGTGATCCTCAAATTCAACGACAGGAAGGTCATCGACTCTTCCAGTCTGCCGCCCATGGTCGGCGCTACCAAGGTCGGCGACAAGGTGTCTCTGGAAGTGCTTCGCAACGGCAAGATTCGTCATCTGACGGTGACTCTCGGCGAACTGCCATCCCGCAAGCAGCTTGCCGAGGGTCAGCAGGGCGGCGGGGAAAGCGCACCGGCCGCCACCGACCGCCTGGGGATCTCCGTGGGCGAGCTGAGCGGCGACCAACGCGAGCAGAGCGGCGTCGCGAACGGCGGCGTGCTGGTCCAGGACGTGAAGGACGGACCGGCCGCCGACGCCGGTGTGCGGCCCGGCGACGTGATCCTCAGGGTGCGCGGAACCAAGATCGAGAGCGTCAGCCAGTTCCGCAAGCTCGTTGACGGCCTGCCGGCGGGTGAGTCGGTGGCTCTGCTGGTGCAAAGAGCTAAGAGCCCGATCTTCCTCGCGTTACGGGTCCCCAAGAAACAGTGACCGGTGTCCGGCGGTAAGCCCATGACGGATGGTGTCACACTCGATCTGTACGGACGCGCTTACTGCCATCTGTGCTCGGATATGGAGGTTGCCCTGCGCCTTCTGCAGGGCGACCTGGGATTCGCCCTCGTCGTGCACGATGTGGACGCGGATCCGGAGCTGGAGCGGCGTTTCGGGGAGCTGGTCCCGGTGTTGATGGCGGGGGATACCGAGATCTGCCATTACTTCCTCGATGAAAGGGCACTGCGCAAGTACCTCGCAGACCACTGACGGTGTATAATAATCAGCTGATCCGACAGCCGTTTATCTCTGTCCGTTCTCTTTTTCCAGATTGGCCCTTGGTGACTGCCGTTCGGCGCGGCGCCGGCAAGTGATAGAGTCGTGTTCGAATACTCTTTGAATTCAACCCTTGGCCGCGGCGACGTTCCTGTGCCGGCGTTCCGATACCGGGTCGGCGGCAGACCGTCATGAGCGCCATGGACCGCATCCGCAACTTCTCCATCATTGCCCATATCGACCATGGCAAGTCCACGCTGGCCGACCGCTTCATCCAGGTCTGCGGGGGCCTCACCGAACGGGAAATGGCCGCGCAGGTGCTCGACTCCATGGACCTGGAGCGCGAGCGCGGCATCACCATCAAGGCCCAGAGCGTCTCCCTGAACTACCGGGCGCGCGACGGCGAAACCTATCAGCTCAACTTCATCGACACGCCGGGCCACGTGGACTTCTCCTACGAGGTGTCGCGCTCCCTGGCTGCCTGCGAAGGGGCCCTGCTGGTGGTCGATGCCGCCCAGGGTGTGGAAGCCCAGAGCGTTGCCAACTGTTACACGGCAATCGATCAGGGCCTGGAGGTGGTCCCGGTGCTGAACAAGGTCGATCTGCCGTCCGCCGACCCCGAGCGGGTGATCCAGCAGATCGAGGAAATCATCGGCATCGAGGCTCACGATGCCCTGCGGGTCAGTGCCAAGACGGGCGTGGGCGTGGAGGACCTGCTGGAAGAACTGGTGCGGCGCATTCCGCCGCCGGTCGGCGATCCCGATGCGCCGCTGCAGGCGCTCATCATCGACTCCTGGTTTGACAACTACGTGGGTGTCATCTCGCTGGTGCGGGTCGTGCACGGCACGCTCCGCTCCCGACAGAAGATGAAAGTGATGTCCAGCGGCCGTACGTTTCAGGTGGACAACGTGGGCATATTCACGCCCAAGCGTACGGAACGGGACATCCTGCATACCGGCGAGGTGGGCTACGTCGTCGCCGGCATCAAGGACATCGACGGGGCGCCGGTGGGCGATACCCTGACGCTGGCCGACCGGCCGGCCGATGCGCCGTTGCCCGGGTTCAAGAAGGTCAAGCCGTACGTATTCGCGGGCATGTTTCCGGTGATTTCGGAAGACTATGAAGACCTGCGTGACGCGCTGCAGAAGCTGCGCCTGAACGACGCTGCGCTGCATTTTGAACCCGAGACCTCCCAGGCCCTGGGGTTCGGATTCCGGTGCGGATTCCTCGGCATGCTGCATATGGAGATCGTGCAGGAACGGCTGGAGCGCGAGTACAACATCGATCTGATCACCACCGCCCCGACGGTGGTGTACGAGGTGCTCACGACCAAGGGCGAAGTGCTGCAGATAGACAACCCGTCGCGCTTGCCGTCCCCCAATGACGTCGCCGAGATCCGCGAGCCCATCATCCACGCCAGCATGCTGGTGCCTCAGGACTATCTGGGCGGGGTCATCAATCTGTGCGTGGAAAAGCGCGGCGTGCAGACCAAGCTGCAGTACCTGGGCAATCAGATTTCCCTCGAGTATGAGATGCCGCTCAGCGAGGTGGTACTGGACTTCTTCGACCGGCTGAAGTCGGTGAGTCGAGGTTATGCTTCGTTCGACTACAGTTTCGCGCGTTTTCAAGCCGCGCATCTGGTCAAGCTCGATGTGTTGATAAACGGCGAGCGGGTGGATTCGCTGGCGACCATCACCCACCGTGCCCAGGCCGAGTATCGGGGCAGGGAACTGGTCGAGAAGATGAAGGAACTGATACCCCGGCAGATGTTCGAGGTCGCGATTCAGGCGGCGTTGGGCTCCCAGATCATAGCTCGCAGCACCGTCAAGGCATTGCGCAAGAACGTCACGGCCAAGTGCTATGGCGGCGACGTCAGCCGCAAGCGCAAGCTGCTGGAAAAGCAGAAGGCGGGCAAGCGACGCATGAAGCAGTTCGGCAAGGTGGAGATTCCTCAGGAAGCCTTTCTGGCAGTGCTGCAGGTGGGGAAGAAATAGGCGGCCATACCCTGAGGGCCTTCGCCGGCAGCCATCGACAGGAAGGGAACGACGTCCATGAATTTCGATTTCGCCGCCGCATTGGTGATTGCAACGCTGTTGACCGGCCTCATATGGGCGGCGGACGTCCTGTGGGGAGTGCCGCGTCGCCGCGCCGCCGCCGCCCGGCTGGCCGCGCAAGGCGATGAGGGTCTAGCGGATGCGGCGGCCGCCCAGGCAGCGCTCAAGGAGCCGGTGCTGGTCGAGTACGCCAAGTCGTTCTTTCCGGTAATTCTCGCCGTCCTGCTGCTACGCTCCTTCGTGGTCGAGCCGTTTCGGATTCCTTCACAATCCATGATGCCTACGCTGCTGGTGGGCGATTTCATTCTTGTGAACAAGTTCGACTACGGTCTGCGCCTTCCTGTGGTTGACTGGAAGATATTGCCCATAGGCGAACCCCACCGCGGGGATGTCGCGGTGTTCCGCTATCCGCGCGACCCGTCCGTGGACTACATCAAGCGGATCGTCGGTCTGCCGGGCGACCATATTGCGTACTACAACAAAACGTTATATATCAACGGAAAGGAAATGAAACAGGTCGACGACGGCAGCTATATGGGTGTGGGCGCCGGTGTCTCGATGTCGGGTGCGAAGTTGAGAACCGAGGACCTCGACGGGGTGAAACACCACATCCTCACGTTGCCGAACGTCACCGGTCTGTCCGGGGACTACGTCGTGCCCAAGGGGCAGTATTTCGTGATGGGCGACAATCGCGACAACAGCAACGACAGCCGCTACTGGGGTACCGTCCCGGAGCGGGATCTCGTGGGTAAGGCATTTGTGGTCTGGATGAACTGGGATCCGTCCAACGGCGGCATCGGGTGGAGTCGTATCGGCACGGCCATCCATTAGGTCGTGTTGCCACTGCCGGCGCAACGACCGCGGCCGATCGGTACGGCGCTGTTCCGGAGAACGGACTCTCGAAGGACCAAGACGCTGTATGTTTGTTTTCCGCCGCCTGACGAAGCAGGCGGGTTGACCCAATCGAACAGGGGTACGCGATGCACAATATACGCGCTCAGAAGGGGATGACGGCGATCGGCTGGTTGCTCACGCTCGCTCTCATCGGATTCTTTACGCTGATTGCCCTGCGACTGGCGCCCGTGTATATGGACTATTACGAGGTGGCCGCGTCTTTGGATTCGCTCCAGCAGGTTCCCGAGGTGACGCAGAAAACGCCTGCCGAGATTCGCGACCTCCTTCAGCGGCGTTTCGACATGAACAACATAGACAGCCCGACCGCGAAAAAGGTGAAAATAAGGAACGTCAATGGTGTATTGAACGTGGGTCTGGACTACGAGGTCCGTCGGCATTTCATGGGCAACGTCGGTCTGGTCGTCCATTTCAAAAAGGACGTCAAGGTGATTTCCCATTGACACGTGCCGCTCAGGATTTGAGCAAGGTTCTGGATCACGATTTCCGGAACCCGGAGCTGCTCGATTTTGCCCTGACCCATCGCAGCGCGGGGAGCAGGAACAACGAACGTCTCGAATTCCTGGGCGATGCGATCCTGAGCCTTGTGATTGCCGAGGCATTGTACCGGCAGCTGCCGTCCGCCACCGAAGGGGAGCTCAGTCGGCTGCGAGCCACGCTGGTCCGACAGGAGACCCTGGCGGAAATCGCACGGGGGTTGGAACTGGGCGAATATCTGACCCTCGGTTCGGGCGAGTTGAAAAGCGGCGGTTTCAGGCGCGATTCCATTTTGTCCGACGCGCTGGAAGCCATATTCGGCGCACTGTACATGGACGGCGGTTTCGAAGCCGCCCGTCAATGCATAGCGCGCCTGTTTGCAGAGCGCCTTGATTCATTGCCCAGTGCCGCTGCCCTGAAGGACCCGAAGACCCGCCTGCAGGAGTATCTTCAGTCCCGTCGCGTGGCTCTGCCGGAGTATGAGGTCCTGGAGGCGCGCGGACAGGCCCACGATCAGACGTTCCGTGTGCAGTGCCGGATACCCGGCACCGAGCACAGCAGTCACGGACAGGGCGGCAGCCGCCGCAAGGCCGAGCAGGACGCCGCGCAACGGATGCTGGCCGCCTTGGGCGGCGAGTAGGCGGGTATCATGGCGGACTCCAATCCCACCGATCAGTTTCGCTGCGGCTACGTCGCCCTGGTGGGCCGTCCGAACGTGGGAAAGTCCACTCTGCTGAATCGTCTGCTGGGCCAGAAGATCAGTATCACCTCGCGCCGGCCGCAGACCACCCGTCATCGCATTCTGGGCATAAAGACCGACCCCGACAGCCAGGTCATATACGTGGATACACCGGGCCTGCACCGCAAGGGCGGGCGCGCCATCAACCGGTACATGAACCGCACTGCCGGCGAGGTGCTGCAGGACGTGGACGCCGTGGTGTTCTTGGTTGAAGGGACCCGCTGGACGGACGAGGACGAGCTCGTCCTGCAACACGTGCGTCGCGCCGGCGTACCGGTCATTCTGGCGGTCAACAAGGTGGACAGGCTGCAGGACAAGTCGGTGCTCCTGCCGCACCTGCAGGCATTGGCGGAGAAGTTCGCGTTCGAGCAGATCATCCCCATATCCGCGCAACGGGGGGAGAACGTGCCGGCGCTGGAGCGGGCCGTGTTGGAACTGATCCCCCAGGGGCCTGCCATGTTTCCATCCGAGCAGATCACCGACCGCAGCGAGCGGTTTCTGGCCGCGGAGCTGGTGCGCGAGAAACTGTTTCGGCTCCTGGGGCAGGAACTGCCTTACGGCCTGACCGTGGAAATCGAGCGCTTTCAGGACGACCGCGGCCTTTTGCGCGTCAATGCCCTGGTCTGGGTGGACCGGGACAGTCAGAAGGCCATCGTGATCGGCAAGGGCGGGGCGATGCTCAAGCAGGTCGGGCAGGAAGCCCGACGGGACATGGAAAAGGCGTTCCAGCGCAAGGTATTTCTCGAAATCTGGGTCAAGGTCAAGGAAGGGTGGGCCGATGACGAGCGCGCCTTGCGCAGCCTGGGCTATCATGAGTGATCCCGGCCGCCGCCGTTGACCGCGAACCTTCGGTGTTCCCATGAGCGGGTCACGAGTCACCCTGCAACCTGCCTTCATCCTGCATCAGCGTCCGTTCCGCGACAGCAGCACATTGCTCGAGGTCTTCAGCCGCGATTTCGGCCGCATCGGGCTGGTAGCCCGCGGCGCACGCGGCGGCAAGTCGCGGCTGCGGGGCACGCTGCAGCCGTTCCGTCCTCTGCTGGTGTCATGGCTTGCCCGGGGAGAACTGGGGACCCTGAGCGCTGCGGAGCCGGACGGTCCGAGCCTGTCCCTGTCCGGTACGGCCGTATTCAGCGGCTTCTACGTCAACGAGCTTCTGCTGCGCCTGCTGCCCCGCCAGGACCCGCATCCGGAGCTGTTCGGGCCCTATGCCGAGGCCATCCGGGCATTGGGCGCACAGGCAGGCGAACGGCCGCTGAGAGTGTTCGAGAAGCGCCTGCTGGACGCATTGGGGTACGGTCTGCTGCTGGACTGCGATGCCCACACCGGAGCCAGTCTCGACCCGCAGCTTGCCTACGAATACCAGCTGGAAATCGGCCCGATGCCGGTCGAGGACGGCAGGGCCGCAGGGCTGCGGATGGTGGGAAGCAGTCTGCTCTCCCTGCATCGGGAGGAACTGGCCGACGCCCAGAGCATGAGCGACGCCAAGCGATTGCTGCGCGCGGCGCTGGCGTTGTATCTGGGCGACCGGCCGTTGAAGACCCGGGAGGTACTCAAACGCATGTTGGGCAGGCCCGCGAGCGGTTAGGCGGGCGTCCCCGCGTGGGTCGCAGCTTGCGCACGGAGCCGCCGGGCCTTCCGTATTTGCGGGCTGCCTCGCTTGTGGCGGGGATTTGCGCTCGATGTTAGCTTTATCAGGATGACGGGTGATCGGGCATCAGGCTTTATCAATCATTGTCCTGGTGACGCAAACCATTGCGAAAGGCGGCGGCGTCGAGCCGCAGTGTGGAGGTGAAAGTCGATCATGGGCGACGGGGACATATTGCTGGGAGTCAATATCGATCATGTGGCCACATTGCGCCAGGCCCGGGGTACGCGCTACCCCGACCCCGTGCAGGCGGCCATTGAGGTCGAGCAGGCGGGCGCCGACAGCGTCACTCTGCACCTGCGCGAAGACCGCCGCCATATCCAGGAGCGGGACGTGCAGATGCTGTCCGATATACTCCTCACCCGTATGAATCTGGAAATGGCCGTGACCGACGAAATGCTGGCCATCGCCGAACGCCTGCGGCCCCGGGACTGCTGTCTGGTGCCGGAACGGCGCGAAGAACTCACCACCGAGGGAGGCCTGGACGTGGCAGGGCAGCGCGGGCGCATCAGCGACGCCTGTGCCGGGCTCGGTGCGGCGGGCGTGCGGGTGTCCCTGTTCATCGACGCCGAACCGGAACAGGTGGAGGCGGCGGCGCGCACCGGCGCGCCCGCCATAGAACTGCACACGGGACACTATGCCGATGCCGTTACCGAGGCGGAACGTGCGCAGGAACTGCAGCGTATCGAGACGGCGGTCGCCATGGGCGCGGAAGCCGGATTGCACGTCCATGCCGGCCATGGCCTGAATTACCAGAACGTGGGCCCCATTGCCGCGCTGAGGCAGGTCGAGGAGCTCAACATAGGCCATGCCATCATTGCCCGGGCCCTGTTCACCGGTATGCAGGAGGCGGTGCGGGAAATGAAGCGGCTCATGCACTCGGCGCGTCGCTGACGGAGGGTCGAGAGTGATTCTGGGGATCGGTACGGATATTGTTCAGGTCGCCCGGATGGAACGTAATCTGCATCGCTTCGGCGGCCGCTTCCCGCGTCGTATTCTGACGCCCAATGAATTGCGGGATTTCGACCGGGTGCGGCGGCGGGCCCATTTCCTGGCCAAGCGGTTTGCGGCCAAGGAAGCGGCCGCCAAGGCGTTCGGGACCGGCTTCCGGGACGGTTTGCTGCCCCGCCACATCGGCGTCGGCCACGATGCGCTCGGCCGTCCCTGTCTGGAATTTCTCGGCCCGGCGGCGCAGCTTCGCGACCGTCTGGGGGCCGCCGTGGATCACGTCAGCATCGCCGACGAACGGGACTACGCGGTGGCATTCGTCGTGCTTTGCCGCCAGCCATAGACCCTTACCGGCCTGCGCACGCCCCGGGACGTCAACGCGGGTCCTTTGATCCGGTTGCGAACCTGCCGGTGCCGGTCTCTTCCGGGCCGGTCAGCAGCGCGTCGATGGCTGCCAGCAGCTTCGCCACAGCGTCGGATATCTGGTGGCGGTCCCGCTGTGCCGCGACCTTCTCCAGTTGGGCCGCTGCGGCCTTGAGCTGCGGCACCGCGCAGTAGGCGGCCGAGCCATGCAGCTTGTGAGCGGATTCGCGCAGCGTGTCCAGGTCCAGGTCGGCGGCCGCACGTTCGATGTCCGAGCGGTGCTGCGGGAGTTCGTTCAGCAACATCTGGAACAGCTCGTCCGCCATTTGCGCACCGCTTTCGGCGAGCCGGGCGGCTTCCTCGCTGTCCGCATCACTGTCTGCCCGGGGCGGGACGGGTTCATGCTCCGCTCCGTCGGCGTCGTCCCGACCGCCCCAGAGCAACAGGGCATGCCACAGTATGGGCTCCGGAATGGGCTTGATCAGGCAATCGTCCAGATCCGACCGCAGCAACCTCTCCCGTTCACCGGGCTGTGCGTTGGCGGTCAGCGCGATGATGGGCGTGTGCTGGTTCGGGTTCGAGCCGGAGCGGATGGCGTGGCTGGCGTCCTCGCCGCTCATCTCCGGCATATGTATGTCCATCAGAATGATGTCGAACGGCGCTGCACTCGCACGTTGCAGCGCTTCATGGCCGTTCGCCGCATAGGTCACCTGTATGCCGAGCTGTTCGAGCTGCATGCCGATCAGTTTGCGGTTGATGTTGTTGTCGTCGGCCAGCAGCACGTTCAGTCCGCTGAAGTCGGGCGGCCGGGCCGGGTTGCGGTCGACGGTGGCGGTCGTGACCCCGCCCTCGGCAGCCACATCGAGAAGTTCCTGCAAAGTGCGCTCCAGTGCTTCCTGGCGCGGCGGTTTGGACAGGCACGCACTTGCACCGGCCTCGCACACCCTGACGATCTGGTCGTGATCCACCGAGTTGACCAGAGCCAGTACGGGTAACCGACGGATAGCGAAGAGTTCGTCGAAAAATGCGGCCAATGGCTCTGCATCGAGCTCATCGGCCGACAGGCTGACAATCGCCACCTGCGGCGGTGTTGCGCCGGCGTTGGTCAGCTCCTGCATCAGCTGCCTGCGGCTGACTGTTTCGGTTACCTCCATCTGCCAGGCGCTCAGGCTGTGGCGCACCGACAGCCTGGCAAGAGGGTGCGGGTCATGCAGCAGCACGTGGCGGCCGGCGAGGGGGCCAGGTACCGGTCTCCCGGCCGCCGTGCTTTGCTTCTTGCAGCGCAGCGTGAACCAGAACGTGGACCCCTTGCCCGGTTCGCTTTCCAGGCCGATACGGCCGTCCATCTGTTCGAGAAGCTTCTTGGAGATCACCAGTCCCAGGCCCGTTCCGCCGAACCGTCGGGTTGCCGACGTGTCGGCCTGGCTGAACGCCACGAAAAGCCGGGTCTGTTCCTCTTCGGAAAGGCCGATGCCCGTATCGGTCACGCTGACCTTCAGCAGCACGTCCCCGTCATCTTCTTCTTCGACCATGACGCGGACCACCACGCTGCCCTGGTTGGTGAATTTGATCGCGTTTCCCGTCAGGTTGATGATGATCTGGCGGATCCGGATCGGGTCCCCGCTCAGGTGGGTGGGTACATCGGAATACAGCAGCGAAACCAGCTCCAGGTGCTTCTCGTGGGCGGCGGGTGCCAGCAGTGCCAGGGCATCCTCCACGGTTTCCCGCAGATCGAACGGTACCTGATCGATCAGCAGCTTGCCGGACTCGATCTTCGAGAAATCCAGAATGTCGTTGACGATGGCAAGCAGATTGGTGGCAGACTTGCGAATGGTCGTTACGTAGTCCCGCTGCTCAACCGTCATGTTGGTGCGTGACAGCAGATCGACGAAGCCCAGAATACCGTTCATGGGTGTTCGGATCTCGTGACTCATATTGGCGAGAAACTCGGATTTCACCTTGCTCGCCTGCAGCGCCCGTTTGCGTGCTATGTCGAGCTCGACGTTCTGGATCTCCACCGCCTCCAGCGTCTCGCGCAGTTCGGCGGTGGCGCGGTCAACCTGCTCCTGCAGTTCGCCGTGGGCCGCCTGCAGCGCGGCGGCCATTTGATTGATGCCGTGCTCGAGAGTTCCCAGCTCGCCTGTTGAGCCGCTTTCCACCCGCGTATTGAGCTCGCCGCGGCCCAGGCGTTCCACGGCACGGGTCAGACGCATTACGGGGGCGGTGACGCCCCGTCCGATACGCAGGGCAACCAGCGCGCTGCATACCAGGCCGATGAAGGTTATCAGCAGGCTGTTGAGCAGGATCTGATGCTGTCTCCGGGTGGTGGCCGCGTGAGAGAGTCGTACGTCCACCCAGCCTATGACCGGCCCTTCGCCGGTACGGGTGCCGGCAGCGCGCACATCGCTGTCGGCCCCGAAGTCGTTGACCGGCAGCTCGGTCTGGTGGATGGCGGCGCGGAAATTCAACTGGGGGCTGCGGGCGGAGCGGGACTCGTCCTGCTGGCGGGAGACCTTGGTGAGTATGCGACCGTCAGGATCGGTGAATGTGATGGAGCTGACGTCGGGCTCGCGCAGGGCCGCATCGGCGAGTCCGCGCAGAAAGGCGCGGTTGCCGGAGAACACACCGTACTCGCTTGCAGGAGCCAGTTGGTTCGCTATGGCCTGGCCCCGTTCGGTCAGAGCCTTTTCAAGGTCGTCGATGCGGGTGTTGATGAAGTAGGCGCCGAGCAGCAGGGCGATGGCCGCCGCCGGGGCGATCGCGAGAGCCACAACACGGCTGCGAATGCTTTGGCGTGTCATTGCCGCCGCTCCAACGCTTCGAGCTCTTGGTGCAGTTGCTGGCCGGTCGGGATTCCGAGATGCAGGGAACGGGCCACCTGCCGGTTGACCGTCACCGTATAGTAAGTCGGATAGGCGGGGTTGGGAAGTTGCCATCGGCCTCGGCCCGCGACGCGGGATATGAGCTCGCCGGCCTGGCGCCCGATCTGCTCTGGTGTCGAATACACGGCAGCGAGAGCCCCCGCCTGCACGTACGCGTGGGAAAAGCCGATGACGGGTATGCTCATTCGGTAGGTGCTGAGCAAGATGCCTTCCAGGTTGCCGCGATTGAAAACCACCGGGTCGGGTTCGGCCAGCAGGGCGTCAGTGTCATCCAGTATTGATGCAAGAGCGACGATGGGATTGTCATCGGTGCCGATTTCGCCTATCTGCAACTGGAGTCCGCGTTGACGGGCGGCTGTTTCAAGGTCGCTGCGGCGCAGGCGGGAGGTGGGACCCAGCAGGACGCTGACCTGCTGCAGGTTGGGCACCGCCAGGCGCGCCAGATCCAGTTGTCGTCCCATCGGCTGGTTCAGATAAATTGCGCTGATCGGAGCGGAGGGATCGGAACCGTAGGTCTTGCGCATTATTTCATAGGTTACCTGGGGGACAAGCACGCAAAGGACCGGCGTGCCGCGTGCGGTCCGTATTGCCTGGGTGGCGGCGCGCACGCCTACGGCAACGACCAGTCGGGCGTTGCCGCCTTTGGTGAGATCGGCGTCTGCGGTCGTGGCGACGGCAATGTCCAGGGACTTGCGCACCCCGGGTGCCAGTGATCGTACCAACGCGCGTTCCACCCGGCCGTAGACCGGGCTGTTTCCGCTGAGCAGTATCAAAAGGCGCTCGCCCGCATGAGCCGGCGGCGCAACCGCCAGCGCGAACAGGGACAACATCAGGATCCCTCGCAGACCCGTGGACGTGCGCCCGCGCATCCGGCCGTGGGTCGGTGATGGCTGGGTATTGGACGCTTTTCGCTGTGCCGGCATGTCCGTGGGGCGTGCGTTGGCACGCCGCTGCATCTCAGGGCAGGTTCACGTCGAGCTGAGCGTAGATGCGGTGTTTGAAGACATTCTCGACGCGAAACTCCGTGTAGTCGTGCAGGGCGTTCTGCAGCACAATGGATACACGCGAATAGGTGTTTCCGATCCGGAAGTCCTTGGCCAGCCTGAGGTCGAGACGATCCTGCGGACCGAGGGCGTCGCCGTTGCCCATCCAACGCATGGCGCTTACCCGGTAGTACATGGCGCTGGCTTCCAGTTGGTGCGGGAGACGACGCATGAGCAGTACGCTTTCGGTGTGCGTAGGGACTGTCCGGGAACGGTCCCGGTACTCCGGCGGCGCGGGCGGGTTGATGCTGTTCAGTACCGAACCGCGGGCATGGGCGTAAGCGTAGTTGACCAGCACCAGGGTCCTTCGGCTCGGCTGGTAACGCAGCGAAAATTCGGCTCCGTTGATCGTCAGGCCGCGCGAGTTGCCGAACACCAGGCCGTTGGAGACCATGCCGAACGGTTCCGGGTACTGCTTGTGGTCCACATCCGTGATGCGGTCCCTCACGACGTGGTGATACGCCTCGGCGTCCAAAGACAGACCGTGACGCTCGGAGGTTGCCAGATATCCCAGCTCATAGGAGGTGATCTGTTCGGGTCTGAGATTGCCTGGACCGATGAAGCGCAGATAGACGGGTGTGCCTCGCTGAGTCACCAGACCGGCATTGGCGAAGTCTTCGAAGAGGGTCGGCAAGCGGTAGGCACGGGACGTGCTGAGCCGCAGCGTCTGGGCGCGGGCGACGTGGTAGTTCAACGCCATCCGGGGCGAAACGTGGGTGCCGGTCAGGCTGCTCTTTTCCACCATGGCACCGGTATTGACCACCAGGTCCCGTCTCGGATGCCACTCCACGTTCCCGAACAGTCGGTACAGACGTGCATCGATTACACCGGTGCGACCGATGAACCACTGGGGTGCGCCGCCCTGGTCCAGACGGGCGCTGGTGCCCCACACGACCCGGGTTTTCGGGCTCAGCCGGAAGCGGTGCTGGAACTCGATCTCGTAGCGATCCTCCAGGGTGCTGTAGTTGAGGGGCAGATGCTGGTCGGGTTCGCCGGTCAGCTGCTCGAACAGGGCCGGCGGAATGCCGAGCTCGGTGGAGGCCAGCATGGGCTGGCTCCCATACTCCGAACGGCGTCGGTAGTTGTGGTAGAACTGCAGGGTGTATTCGCCGCCGCCCGTTCCGAAGTGGTGCCAGCGCAGCTGTTCGAAATGCTCGTGGACCCGGGCGTCGTGCAACGGCAGCAGGTCGCTGGTTGCCGATACCCCGGCGCCATGTGGGCCGCCTGCGTAGCCGGTGGCGATATCCAGGCTGTCGGTGGGGCTCAGACTGTAGTCTCCCCGGAAGGTCGCCAGGGAGACCCGGCGATAGTCGTAGCGGTCGGAGAAGCCGTTGTCCTGGCGATAGCCCAGGGTGACGCGATATTTCATTTTGCCGAGAGTGCCGCCGTGGCGGATGATCCCCTTGCGGAAACCGTCGTTGCCGGCGGCGGCGCGGACGAAAGTGCCCCGGTCCCGGGCGGGGTCGCGGGTGACGATGTTGATGGCGCCCAGGAAGGCGTTGGACCCGTAGGCGGCGCCGTTGGGCCCCCGAATCACCTCGATATGGTCGATGTTCTCCAGGGCGACCGGCAGATTGGTCCAGTCCACACCGCCGAAGACCGGGTCGTATACCGAGCGGCCGTCCACCAGCACCTGCATGCGCTTGGCATACTCGTCACTCATGCCATGGTAGGTAACCACTGGCTGATTGCCGCTGGCATAGGTCACCTGAAAGCCGGGGACCAGCCGGAACAGGTCCGGAATGTTGGTGGCGCCGCTGGCCGCTATCATCTGATGATCGATGATGGTGACGGCGGCGGGTGCATCGTCCTTGGGCTGGGCCAGGCGTGTGGCCGACAGGACCACCGGCATCTGTTCCAGAAAATATTGTTCGTTGGGGAGTTGCTTGAGACTGGCGCGGGTGGGGGCGCCGTGGGCGTTGGCCGCCGCCAGGGCCACGGCGCCTGCCAGGGACGCGAGTAAGGGCCTGGTCCCCGATCGGACGCACTTGCAATGATTTGCCATCTGCGGGTGTCTCGGTCGCTCAGCGTTGCTGCTGGTTATGATGTAATGATTTCGGCCGGATACCGGATATGTTGCAGGGAATAGGGGGTTGCGTCAAAAGAGCGCCAAAACGGGGGCGCCCTGACTACTGCGTGGTGTCGGCTTTGGAGTAAACTAACTTCCCATGAGTTTTCCTACCATCGAATCGTTTGTCGGCAATACCCCCCTGGTGCGCCTGCAACGTCTGGTGCCCGACAACGGCAATCAGGTGCTGGTCAAGCTCGAGGGCAACAACCCGGCGGGGTCCGTCAAGGACCGTCCGGCGCTGAGCATGATCCGGCACGCCGAGGAACGCGGAGAAATCCGTCCCGGCGGTACATTGATCGAAGCGACCAGCGGCAACACCGGCATCGCCCTGGCCATGGCTGCCGCCATCAAGGGCTACCGCATGGTGCTGATCATGCCCGAGAACATGAGCGTGGAGAGGCGTGCGGCCATGCAGGCCTATGGCGCCGAAATCATCCTGGTCACCCGCGAGCAGGGCATGGAGGGCGCGCGCGATCTGGCCAAGGACATGGAAGCCCAGGGCAAAGGCAAGGTGCTGGACCAGTTCTCCAACCCGGACAACCCGCGGGCCCACTACGAAGGCACCGGCCCCGAGATCTGGCGGGACACCGACGGGCGGGTGACACACTTCGTGAGCGCCATGGGAACCACCGGCACCATCATGGGCACTTCCCGCTACCTGAAGGAGGTCAGCCCCCGGATCCAGGTGGTCGGCGTGCAGCCCCGGGAGGGTGCTTCGATCCCCGGGATCCGGCGCTGGCCGCAGGCCTATCTGCCCAGCATCTTCGAGGCATCCCGGGTGGACCGGGTGATCGATGTCGGCCAGCAGGACGCCGAGGATACCACCCGGGCGCTGGCCGCACGGGAGGGTATCTTCGCCGGCATCTCCTCCGGAGGCGCGGTGGCGGCGGCTCTGGCGCTGTCCCGGGAAGTGCAGAACGCCGTCATTGTGGCGATCATCTGTGATCGCGGCGACCGCTACCTGTCCACAGGAATCTTTTCCGCCTGACCGGTGGGCGTGCCGGTCTCCCTTTTCCGGTCTGTCGTCCTGTTTGTCCTGATCGCTGCCGGACCTGCCGCGGCGGTGGATGCCTTGCGCCTGTCGCTGGGCAGCGTGCACGGCCCCCAGTGGTCGGCGGGTGGGGTGGTGGTGACCGTGTCCGGTCTGCAGACCGGCGCACCCGCACTGCAGGTGCAGGCGGCCCGCGTGCGGCTGCCGGGGCTCGGGCAGTCTGTCACCCACCTGCGGCTCACTTGTACCCAGCTGCACTGGGACGCGTCCCGCATCCAGTGCCGGCAGGGGACTTTCACCGCCACCAGCCCCGAATTGCCGGCGCCGTTGTCCGGCGGCGTGGCCTTCGACTACCGCCAGGCCTCCGCTTCCCTGGCCGTCTCCCTGCGCCACGTGGCATTTGCGGGCGGCGCCCTGACGCTGGAGGCCCACCTGAGTCGGACCTCGTGGCGCGCCGACCTGCGTGGTACGGGCCTGCAAGCCGGCAAGGTGCTGTCCCAGCTTCAAAGGCACGGGCTCATGAAGGGCTACACGGGCAAGGGCGCGGTGGATCTGCAGCTGCAGGTGGGGGGATCGGGCGCCCAGCCGGGCACGCTGCGCCTGCAGGCCCGCACCCACGGCGTGGACTTCAGCAATGCCAGCGGTACCCGCGCCGGGCAGGATCTGAACATCGATGCCAGCGCCGAGTTGACCCGGGAAGGGACCGGATGGGCGGTACATACCGCGCTGCACGCCCGCAAGGGGCAGGTCTACGACGATCCCCTGTACCTGGAGGTGCCGGATCGACCGATTGCGCTGCAGGCCCACGGCCGCTGGGAGCCGACCCGCAAGCGGCTGCGAGTGGCCGGCTTCCGCTGGGAGCACCCCGGTGTGGTGGACGCCCGGGGCTCGGCGGAGCTGGCCCTGGGTAAGACGCCGAGCCTGACCGCCCTGGACCTGCGAGTGGTGCAGGCCCGGCTGGCGGGTCTTTACACGAACTATGTGCAGCCCTGGGCGCTGGGCACCTTGGGCGGCGATCTGGACCACGTCGCCGGCAGCCTGCACGGCCACGTGAACTATCGCAACGGCGCGTTGCAGTCGGTGGATATGCACCTGGCCGACGTTTCGGTGCACGACAAGCAGGGCCGGTTCGGCCTCAAGGGGCTGGCCGGCGACCTGGATTGGGGGCGGGACGATGTTCAGCGCCGTTCCGATTTCAGCTGGCGCTCGGGCAGTCTGTACCGTATTCCGCTGGGGCCGGCGAAGATCGCGCTGCAGTCCCGGGGCATGCGTTTCAGCCTTCACGAAGCCGCCCGCATTCCGGTGCTGGACGGCGACCTGCTGATCGACAAGGCGACCATCGAGGATGCCGGCACGCCTCACATGGCCTGGGATTTCACCGGGGTGCTGACGCCCGTTTCCCTGCAGGCCTTCACCAAGGCGGTGGGTTGGATGCCGTTGTCCGGGGAGCTGTCCGGGGTGATTCCGGACGTGCGCTACCGCAACGGTGTGCTGACCATGGGTGGCGTGCTGCTGGTGCGGGTGTTCGGGGGGGACATCACCATGCGGGACGTGACCATGGAGCGGCCCTTCGGGCTGGTGCCGCGGCTGCAGGCCAATATCCGGGTGGACCGCATCAACCTGGACACCCTGACCCGCACGTTTTCCTTCGGCAGTATCCAAGGCCTGCTGAGCGGCCACGTGCGGAACCTGCACATGGTGGACTGGCAGCCGGTATCCTTCGATGCGGCCTTCGCCACGCCGCCAGACGATCACACCCGCCATCGCATCAGTCAGAAGGCGTTGAACACCTTGTCCAACATCGGCGGGGGCGGCGTTGGTGGTGTGCTGTCGCGGGGGTTCCTGCGGTTGTTCCAGGATTTTCCCTACGATCGCCTGGGCATCAGCTGCAGGCTGCATGACGGCATCTGCGACATGAACGGGGTGGCGCCGGCCAAACAGGGCGGCTACTACATCGTCAAGGGCCGCTTCCTGCCGCCGCGGGTGGATGTCATCGGACACGCCCACGAGGTGGACTGGAACACCCTTGTCCAGCAGCTCAAGGCTGCCACCCGGGGGCACGGGCCAACCGTGCGTTAGCGCCGGGGGGGCAGACAGAGCCATGTCCTGGGAACGGCGCTGCGCGCCGGATCTCAACCGAGCCTGGCAGGGACGCCGCCCCCGCCATGGGTTGTGCAGGCAATGCCCGGGCATCCGGGCAGCGGTGCGGCGTCCGGCGGTAAATCCCGGTAGAATGTCGGACAGCGTACCCAATGCCACAGCGAGGACCGGTTCATGAAGGCATCCCGTGTATCCGCCGCATTGCTCTCCACGCTGCTGCTGGCGGCGTGCGTTACCATCAACGTGTATTTCCCGGCGGCGGCGGCGGAGAAGGCGGCCGATCGCATCATCCGTAACGTGTACGGTCCGGCGGCCACCGAAAAGCCCAAACCGGAGCCTGCGCCGAGTGCGCCGGCGGCCCCCCAGAGCCGCCGGGATTTCCAGCCTGAACCGACGCTGGTGGCGGTGCTCGACTGGCTGATTCGGCCGGCCCAGGCGGCAGCCAACATCAACATCCAGACCCCCGCCATTCAGAGGCTGCAGGCCTCCATGGCGGCGCGCTTCCCTCAGCTTAAACCCTATTTCAACAGCGGCGCCCTGGGCATGACCAACAACGGTCTGCTGTCCATCCGCGATCTGAACGCCGTGCCGTTGCGGGACAGGCGGCATCTGCAACAACTGGTGGCGGCGGCGAACCAGGACCGCAATGCGCTGTACCGGGAAATCGCCCGGGCCAACGGCCATCCGGAGTGGGAGGCCGAAATCCGCAGCACCTTCGCCCGGCGCTGGGTGGCCAACGCCCCTTCCGGCTGGTGGTACCAGGACGGCGGCGGCAACTGGCACAGGAAATGACCGCCGGGCACGGAGTGCACGGCGAACGGACTGATTCATGAACCTGTTCGTGTTCGACATCGAAACCGTTCCGGACGTGGAGGGCGGGCGGCGCCTGTACGATCTGCAGGACCTGCCCGACAAGGACACGGCCGACGCCATGTTCCATCTGCGCCGGGAGCAGACCGGCGGCTCGGAATTCCTGCGCCACCACCTGCAGCGCATCGTGGCCATTTCCGTGGTACTGCGCAGCCGGGACATGGTCAAAGTGTGGTCCCTGGGAGATGTGGAGGCGCCGGAAGAGGAGTTGATCCAGCGCTTCTTCGACGGCATCGACAAGTTCGCGCCCACGCTGGTGTCCTGGAACGGCAGCGGCTTCGACCTGCCGGTGATCCATTACCGGGCCCTGCTCCACGGGGTGCAGGCGCCGCGCTATTGGGAGACCGGCGACGAGGACCGGGAGTTTCGCTGGAACAACTATCTCAACCGTTTCCATGAGCGACACACCGACCTGATGGACGTGCTGGCCGGTTACCAGGGTCGGGCGGTGGCCCCTCTGGACGAGATCGCGACGCTGCTGGGTTTCCCCGGCAAGATGGGCATGAGCGGTGCCAAGGTGTGGGACAACTATCTGGCGGGCAACCTGGCCGGCATCCGCAACTACTGCGAGACCGATGTGCTGAACACGTACCTGGTCTATCTGCGTTTCGAGCTCATGCGCGGGCGGCTGAACCGGGAACGCTACGCGGCCGAACTGCAGATGCTGCGGGAGGCGTTGCGCGCCGAAGACAAGCCACACCTGAATGAATTCCTGACCGCCTGGCCTGCTCAGGCCTGAGCGACAGCTGCGCTGGCGACATCCTCCATGGCCCGACGTCGACGTGTCCCGCTCCCTGCGCCCGTTGAGGCCGATATCGATTCCCTGGCCCACGACGGGCGCGGTGTCGCCCACGTGGAAGGCAAGGCTGTCTTCATCGATGGAGCCCTGCCGGGCGAGCGGGTGCGGTTCGCGTACCTTCGTCAGCACCGCAGCTACGACGAAGGCCGCACGGTGGACGTGCTGGCGGCGGCCCCCGAGCGGGTCGAGCCCCGTTGCCCCCACTTCGGCGTGTGCGGCGGCTGTACTCTTCAGCACATGGCGCCGCCGGCGCAGATCCTCGCCAAGCAGGGCATCCTGCTGGAAAACCTGACCCGCATCGGCGATGTCCGACCGCAGAACGTGCTGGAACCCTTGACCGGTCCCCATTGGGGCTATCGCCACAAAGCCCGGCTGGGTGCCAAGTTCGTGGTCAAGAAAGGCCGCATGCTGGTGGGCTTCCGGGAGCGTCATGCGCCCTATGTGGCCGAGCTCACCCGTTGCGAGGTTCTGCACCCGTCGGTGGGCGAGCGCATCGCGGCGCTGACGGAGTTGCTGGCGGGCCTTTCCGTGCGTATGCGCGTGCCCCAGGTGGAAGTGGCCGTGGGGGACCGCATCACCGCTTTGGTGTTCCGGCATCTGGATCCCCTGACCGATGCGGATCGTTCCGCTCTGGAGGCGTTCGGCCGCACCCACGATTTCGCCGTCTACCTGCAGCCCGGCGGGCCGGCCAGCGTGGAGTTGCTGTATCCCCAGGCGGCGGAGCTGACCTATGGGCTGCCGGCCCACCATGTCACGCTGGCCTTCGAACCCACCGATTTCATTCAGATCAATCCCGCCATCAATCGTCAGATGGTGGATCGGGTGCTGGAACTGCTGGCGCTGCGGCCGGAGCATCAGGTCCTGGACCTGTTCTGCGGCCTGGGCAACTTTACCCTCCCCATGGCCCGTCAGGCGGCCGGGGTGGTCGGGGTGGAAGGCGAGGCGGGTCTGGTGCGGCGCGCCGAGCAGAATGCGGCGCGCAACGGCATCGCCAATGCCCGCTTCTACTGCGCGGATCTGAACGAGGATCTGGTGGACAGCCCGTGGCTGCAGCGTCGCTATGACCGTATTCTGCTGGACCCGCCCCGCAGCGGCGCGGCCGCCATGATGGCCCGGGTGGCCGCCCTGGAAGCGCCGCGTATCGTGTACGTGTCCTGTCATCCGGGCTCCCTGGCCCGGGACGCCGGTCAACTGGTCCATGAGCTCGGTTACCGGCTGGTGAGCGCCGGCGTCATGGACATGTTCCCGCACACGGCCCATGTGGAGTCCATCGCCCTGTTCGAGCGCCCCGCCTGAACCCGGCAGGCGTTCCGGCGGGCGACCCCGCTACTGGCGGAACCAGCGGGTCTGCAGCGCCTGGAACACCCGGTCGGGGTACCAGGTCTTGCCGACGCTGCCGTTGTACCTGGCCAGCGCCTTCTGATAGTCGCCGTGGGCCTGCTTGAGGTAGTAGTGCAGGATGGTGCAGCCGAGGCGCAGGTTGGTGTGCAGGTGAAACAGGTTGCCGTTGGGCTCGCCCACCACCTTCAGCCAGAAGGGCATGATCTGCATCAGGCCCTG
>DATFML010000424.1:0-12139 GCA_035266965.1 Gammaproteobacteria bacterium | reverse complement strand
GACGGGTGGCGGCAGAGAGGGATATCGCGGACTTCCAATGGCGTCTCGATGAGGCCGGCTATGTGGCCGAGCGCAGCCTCGCCGCCACCCTCATGCTGGTGGCCCGGATGCAGCGTCCGCTGCTGCTGGAGGGTGAGGCCGGCGTCGGCAAGACCGAGATCGCCAAGGCCCTGGCGCGGGTGTTCGACAGCCCCCTGATCCGCCTGCAGTGCTACGAAGGGCTGGATGTGAGCTCGGCGGTGTACGAGTGGAACTACCAGCACCAGCTGCTCACCATCCGCCTGCAGGAATCCGAACCGGGACCCGCGCAGGAGAAGGAAAAGCACATCTTCAGCGAGGCGTTCCTGCTCAAGCGGCCCCTGCTGCAGGCCATCACTCAGCCCGAATCGCCGGTGTTGCTGGTGGACGAGATCGACCGCACCGACGAGGAATTCGAGGCCTATCTGCTGGAGCTGTTGTCCGATTACCAGATCAGTATTCCGGAGCTCGGTACGGTGCAGGCCACCAGCATTCCTTATGTGGTACTCACTTCCAACGGCACCCGGGAGCTGAGCGACGCTCTGCGTCGGCGCTGCCTCTATCACTATGTGGACTACCCGACCTTCGACAAGGAGTTGCGCATCGTACACAAGCACCTGCCGGCCATCGGGGAGCAACTGGGCGCGCAGGTGGTGGCTTTCGTGCAGGGGTTGCGGGAGCTGGAGCTGCGCAAGCGCCCCGGTATTGCCGAGACCCTGGACTGGGCGGCGGCCCTGCTGCACCTGGACATCGAGAGCCTCGATCAGGATCCGGCGCGGCTCGCCGATTCCCTGACCTGTCTGCTCAAGACCAAGGAGGATCGCGATGCGCTCAGCGCCGGGCAGGTGGATGGGCTGGTGGCGAAAACGACGTGAGCGGCGGCGCCGAAAACCATTCCCGGACCGCCGGCCCCGGCGAGGCGTTCAGCGCGCGGGTGATCGGTTTCACGCGTATGCTGCGGGATCAGGGCTTCCCGGTCGGTGTGCAGGAAGGGCTGGATGCCCTGCGCGTGGCGCGCCGCTGTGACATCACCGACCGCCAGGGGCTGCACTGGGGACTGCGGGCGCTGCTTTGCACCTGCGTCGACGAGTGGCAGCGCTTCGATGAGTTGTTCGATATCTATTGGCGGCTTGCGGGCCGCCGCACCCGTACCCGCACCGCCGGTGCCGGCGGTGGCCGGGAAGCGGCGCGGGAAGCGAGCGGCGCGCAGGGCGTGGCGCGGGACATCGACCAGCCTGGTGTGGGGGAGGCCCAGGGGATCGAAGGCGAAGGGCCCAAGGGTGGGGCCAGCGCCGCCGAGGCCCGCGCCCGGACCGACTTTCAGCGGCTGGCGGATCAGGGCCAGCTGCGGGAAATGGAGCACCTGGTGGAGCGCCTCGCCCGGCGCATGCGCCGACGCATCGTGCGCCGGGCCCGCATCGTCCGGGCGGGCAGGCAGGTGCACATGGGACGCACTGTGCGCAACAGCCTGCGCTACGGCGGGCTGCCCCTGGATCTGGCGTTCCGCAAGCGGCGTCGCGAGCTGCCCCGGCTGGTGCTGCTGCTGGACGTGAGTCGCTCCATGAGCCTGTACAGCTACCTGTTCCTGCGCTTCGCCCGCGGTATCGTGAGCGTGTTCCGGGACGCCGATGCGTTCGTCTATCACACCCGTCTGGTGCGGGTCACCGAAGCGCTGCGGGAGCCGAACATCGAGCGGGTCAGGGAGAAACTGGCGGTGCTGTCCCTGGGCTGGTCGGGGGGCACCCGCATCGGCGCCTGCCTGGAGCGTTTCAACCACGACTACGGCCGCCGGCTGCTCAATCGGCGTACCATAGTGGTCATGGTCAGCGACGGCCTGGACACCGGGCCACCGGCGCTGCTCGCGGAGCATCTGCAGCGCATCCGGCGGCGGGTAAGGCGGGTGGTGTGGCTCAATCCCCTGCTGGGCCGTGCCGGCTACCAGCCCCTGGCGGGCGGCATGCAGGCGGCCCTGGGCGCGGTGGACGTGTTCGCCCCGGCCCACAGCCTGGACAGCCTGCGGGCCCTGGAACCGTATCTGGTCAACGGCTAGGGAGCTTCCCTGGCGCGGCTGGCGCACTGGAGGAGACAACGATGCTGGAAAACGATGCCGTGTTGGAGCGTGCCAACGAGCTGCGCGCCGCCGGTCGGGCCTTCGTGCTGGTGACGGTGGTGCGCGTGGAATCGCCCACCTCTGCCAAGCCCGGCGCCAAGGCGATCATCGAGCCCGACGGCGTCATCCAGGGCTGGGTGGGCGGCGGCTGCGCCCAGCCGGCGGTGATCAAGACCGCCAAACAGGCCATCGCCGACGGCCAGGCGCGTCTGATCCGCATCAGCCCGGAACAGGAAGCGCCGGTGGAGCCCGGTGTCACCGATTTCGGCATGACCTGTTTCAGCGGCGGCACCCTGGATATCTTCATCGATCCCATCGTCCCCCGGCCGGCCCTGCTGATCGTGGGTGCCTCGCCGGCGGCCCGGGCGTTGAGCGCCCTGGCGGCGCCGCTGGGTTTTGCCGTGACGGTGGCGTTTCCCGGGGTGGACGCGAGCCAGTTTCCGGACGCCGGGCGGCTGGTGGAGAGCCTGCAACCGACCGCGCTGACGGACCTGCGGCCGAACTGTGTGGTGGTGGCCACCCAGGGCAAGCGCGACGAAGCCGGATTGGAAGCGGCCCTGGGCACCGGCGCGCCGTTCATCGCCTTCATCGCCAGCGCCCGCAAAGCGGCCAAGCTGCGCGAATACCTGATCGAACGGGGCCACGAGCCGTCCCGCGTGGCGGCCATCGAGTCCCCGGCGGGGGTGGAGATCGGTGCGGTGACGGAGGAGGAGATCGCCCTGTCGGTACTGGCGCGCCTCGTACAGGTGCGCCGCAGCGGCGCTTTGACGGCGGTCGCCGCGCCGGACGTTGCGGCCCGGGCTTCCGCGCCGCCCGGGGCACTGGCGGAGGTGACGGGTGAGGCCATCGATCCGGTGTGCGGCATGACGGTGGACGTCGCCACCGCCGAGCACCGCAGCGAGTACGGCGGACGCACCTGGTACTTCTGCTGCGGACACTGCCAGCATGCCTTCGAAAAGGATCCCCAGCGCTACGTGAACGCATTGGAAGCCGCACCGTGAAGCGGGTGTGCGCCCTGTTGCTGGCCGCCGGCGAGTCGCGGCGCATGGGCGCGGCGAACAAGCTGACCCTGGACGTGGACGGCGAGCCGCTGGTGCGGCGCACGGCGCGCACCCTGCTGGCGTCCGGCATCGGGGAGGTGGTGGCGGTGCTGGGCCATCAGGCCGATGTGATCGGGCCGCTGCTGGTGGATCTGCCGGTGAAGCAGGTGACCAATCCGGATTATGCCGACGGGCAGATGACCTCGGTGCACCGGGGCATGGCCGCGTTGGATACCCCGGCTGACGGGGTGATGGTGGCGTTGGCCGACCAGGCATTGCTGACGGTGGCGGACGTGAACACGCTGATCGACGCGTTTCAGGGCATCGAGGAGGGCCGGGTGCTGGTGCCGGTGCATCAGGGCAGGCGGGGCAACCCGATCATCCTGTCTTTCCGTCACCGTGAAGCCATTCTGGCCGGGGCGCCCAACCTGGGATGCCGGCGGCTGCTAGAACGCCACCCGGAGCTGGTGACGCCGGTGGAGATGGCGAGCGACCACGTGGTGTTCGATCTGGACACCCCGGACGATTATGCCGAGCTGCAACGGCGGCGGCGCGCCGCGCCCGCTGCCGGACGAACGATGGAGGGTTGAATCATGGCCCGGGATGTATTGGATGTGCTGCTGGAGATGCGCCAACGGGGCGAACCCTATGCGGTGGCGACGGTGGTGGAAACCGTCGGTTCGGCGTCCGCCAAGGTGGGCTCCAAAGCGGTGGTGGGCCCCGACGGCCGGGTGGTGGCCGGCTGGGTGGGCGGCGGCTGCGCCGAGAGCACCACCTGCGACACCGCCCTGCGTTGTATGGAAAACGGGGAAAGTACCATCATCGATATCGACCTGAACGACGAGGTGCTCGGTGCCGGCATGCCCTGCGGCGGCAGCATGCGGGTGTATGTCGAGCCGGTATTGCCGAAGCCCGTGCTGTGGATTCTGGGCCACGGGCGGGTGGCCGAGTGCCTGTGCCAGTTGGGCGACCTCATGGGGCTGGAAGTGGTGGTGGACGATCCCCTCGCCACCCGCGAGCGCTATCCGGCCGCCGCCCGGCTGATCGACGACGATTTCGACTACGGTGCGTTGCAACCGGGCCCGGACGACTACGTGGTGATTGCCACCCAGCACAAGGGCGATCATGAGTCCATGAAACGCACGCTCGCCTCCGAGGCCGGTTACATCGCACTGATTGCGAGCCGCAAGCGCTCGCGACTGGTCATGGACTATCTGGCCTCCGAGGGCGTACCTCGCGCGGATCTGGATCGGGTGATGGCGCCTGCCGGCCTGGATCTGGGCGCCCGCACGCCCGAAGAGATTGCGCTGTGCGTGATCAGCGAGATCGTATTGCGGCGCCGGCACGGCAGCGGCGCCCCCATGCGGAACAAGCTCGCCGAGCACCGTCCTGCCGCCGTCGCCAAGAGCTGACGGCACCGTGGGCCCGGGAGGCCCGGGAAGACACTGCAAGAGGCCCTGATCGACCCCGGTCGAAGCTCGGGGTCTTTGCGGCCCCGCGGGCTCCGCTTCAGCGGTCTGTGCAGGGCTTCCCCAGGGACCGTCGCCGCCGTCCGCCTTCCCCTGCTGTTCCAGTCACTGGCTTTCTGAGTCCGGTGCTTGCCAGCGCTGCTTGACGACCGTCGGGTAGCACTTGCGTGCGTAGCTCTTCGGTTGCTCCCTCCCCGTTCGTGGTTTCGCGCCCGCCCGGCTGGACGCTGTCGCGCGTTCAGTGACCTGTCGAGGCGGGTTGACGGGGCCGGAGGAGGGTATACATACGGTTGCACATATATACGATCCGGCGTATATTGCTTCCATGGATATCGAGCCGGTCACCTTCTTCAGAGCCCTTGCCGACGCCACCCGTCTGCGCTGCCTGGTATTGCTGCAGCGCGAAGGGGAGTTGTGTGTTTGCGAGCTGACTCATGCGCTGGGACTGGTGCAGCCCAAGATTTCCCGGCATCTGGCCCAGCTGCGCGAAGCCCGGATCGTGCTGGACCGCCGCGAGGGCCTGTGGGTGCACTACCGTCTCCATCCCGGTCTCCCGGCATGGGCATTGACTGCACTGGAGGCGGCTTCGGCCGGCGCGGCCGATCAACCGTTGTTCGTTCAGGACCGCGCGGCGCTGGCGGATATGCCCAACCGGCCGGGCGCACGCTGCTGCGCATGATGCCCGGGCGCCGCCTGTCGATTGTTTCCCGTTTGACCTCTCTTCCCAGGAGCTGACCCATGGCCCGCTTTCACGTGCATGTAACCGTCAAGGATCTGCAGACCAATATCGACTTCTATTCAACGGTGTTCGGTACGGCGCCGACCGTCGTCAAGGACGACTATGCCAAGTGGATGCTGGAAGACCCGAAGGTGAACTTCGCCATCTCCACCCGCGGGCGCGATCCGGGGCTGGATCATGTAGGCATCCAGACCGAATCGGACAGCGAACTGGCGGCCATCGAAGGCCGTCTGTCGGCCGCCGGCATCGCCGGCGAGGCGCAGACCGGCACCGCGTGCTGCTACGCCCGTTCCGACAAGTACTGGACGGTGGATCCCCAGGGCATTCCCTGGGAAACGTTCCACACCCTCGGCTCGGTGCCGACCTTCAACGAAGAGGAAGCGGACGGCGCGGAAGCCGGTGCCTGCTGTGCGCCCAAGCTCAATGGCTGCTGCTGAGGGGATCCCATGAACGTTCTGTTCCTATGCACGGGCAATTCATGCCGCTCCCAGATGGCCGAGGGGTGGGCGCGCACCTTGGGCGGTGACTGGCTGACGGTGCAGTCGGCGGGTATCGAGGCCCACGGCAAGAACCCGCGGGCCATCGCCGTCATGCAGGACGCGGGCGTGGATATCTCAGCCCAGGAATCGACCCGGGTGACACCGCAGATGCTGGAAGCGGCGGACCTGGTGGTGACCGTCTGCGGCCATGCCGACGAGCACTGCCCGGTGCTGCCGGCCGGTACCCGCAAGGAGCACTGGCCCCTGGACGATCCGGCCAGGGCCGCCGGGTCGGAAGACGAGATCGTGGACGTGTTCCGCGCCAGCCGGGACGACATCCGCCGGCGGGTGAATGAGCTGCTGGAACGGCTGCGTGCCGAAGAAGGGGCTGTGCCATGACCGCCCAGTGCGATGTGACCGTGCGGCGCTCGGCCGGCGCCCGCATGGGATTCTTCGAGCGCTACCTGACGCTTTGGGTCGGGTTGTGCATCGTCACCGGCATCGCCCTGGGGCATTTTCTGGTGGGCCCGTTCCAGGCGGTGGGACGCATGGAGGTGGCCCAGGTCAATCTGCCGGTGGCGGCGCTGATCTGGCTGATGATCGTCCCCATGCTGCTGAAGATCGATTTCAGGGCCCTGCATCACGTCAAGGAGCACTGGAAGGGCGTGGGTGTCACGCTGTTCGTGAACTGGGCCGTCAAGCCGTTCTCCATGGCGCTGCTGGGCTGGATTTTCATCCGCGGGATCTTTGCGCCCTACCTGCCGGCCGCCCAGTTGGACAGCTACATCGCCGGCCTCATTCTGCTGGCGGCGGCGCCCTGCACCGCCATGGTGTTCGTGTGGAGCAACCTGTCCGACGGTGAACCCCATTTCACCCTGACCCAGGTGGCCCTCAACGACACCATCATGATCTTTGCGTTCGCGCCCATCGTCGGGCTGCTGCTCGGGCTGTCGGCCATCACCGTGCCCTGGAATACGCTGTTCCTGTCGGTGGTGCTGTACATCGTCATTCCGGTCGTCTTCGCCCACGTGTGGCGCCGGCGGCTGCTGGCGCGGGGCGGGGAGGCCGCGTTGCAACGGGTGCTCGCGCGCCTGCAGCCCGTGTCCCTGCTGGCGCTGCTGGCGACGCTGGTACTGCTGTTCGGCTTCCAGGGTGAGCAGATTCTGGCCCAGCCTTTGGTGATCGTAATGCTGGCGGTGCCCATCCTGATCCAGGTGTATTTCAATTCGGGTCTCGCCTATCTGCTGAACCGCCACTTCGGTGTGGATCACCATGTGGCCGCGCCATCCGCACTGATCGGCGCCAGCAACTTCTTCGAGCTGGCGGTGGCCGCCGCCATCAGCCTGTTCGGCTTCCAGTCCGGTGCCGCCCTGGCCACTGTGGTGGGCGTGCTGGTGGAGGTGCCGGTCATGCTGTCGGTGGTGCGCATCGTCAACGCCAGCCGCGGGTGGTACGAGCGTGGTGCAACACGCGCTTGAGCAATGCAACAACTCGCAGGAGAGCTCAATGCGCCACGGAAAACACGGAAAGCACGGATAAAGGAATGCGGGCAGCATCCATCCCGTAGGGCGCACTAAGCGCAGCGCATTGCGCCGGATACCCGGCAGGATAGGTAAGAGCCACGGAATCCACGGACGGAAAAATTGGGAACGGCAACGCAGCTCGCTTGCCGGGTGCCATAGCCTCCGAATGCACGGAACCGCCGGACTTTCGTCGCCTTGCTCGCTTCTCGTAGCGGGGCGGGTTCCGCGCTCCAATCAATCCCATACCAAGAGCTGGGTTTCGCACCCTCAAGGGACGCGTCATACGGTCGCCATAACGGCATGCGCAACGTACTGCCGTTCGTCGAGTCATCGCCACGCCTGACGCGCGGCCCCAATCGCGGGTTCCCAGCATGAAAATCAATCTTCACAGCATCGCCGGCCGCGTGTTCGGCGCGTTTCTTGTTGCTTCCGCTCTATTCATTGCCGCCCTCGGGGGCGCGCTGTGGGGAATGCACCGTGTCACGGCGGATTTCGATCACCTGGAAACCCACACCAATGCGCGGGTCGATGCGCTCTCCCGGATGTATCGCACCGGCCTGACCTCCGGCCTCGCTGCACGGAACAAGGTCTTCAACCCGTCTCTCACCCTGCCGGCGAAAGTCATGGCGCAGGCCGACAGGGGCTTTGAGAAGCAACTGGCCAGGGTGCGCGAGCTGCTGCCCGCGGGCGATGCCAAGACCCGCACCACCCTCGCTGACATAGCGACCCACTGGCAGAAGGTAAAGGCCGCCCGCAACCGGGTGATGGGGCTGGCCGGCCAGGGCGAGACCGCGAAGGCGACGGCTCTGCTGGTGCATGAGGAAATCCCGGCGTGGCGCACCATCGGGTTTGCGATCCACGACATCATCGACCAACAACGTGCTCAGGCGGCCCGCACCCGCGCCCGGCTGATGGCCAATACCACCGCCATCGAGCACTACAGCATGGGTGTGGGGCTGCTGGCTCTGCTGGTCGGGCTGGCCCTGGCGGCGGCCATCAGTCGCGGTGTCGCACGAGGCCTCGCCAACACCGTACGGCGGATGCGGGACATAGCCGAGGGCGACGGGGATCTGACCCGTGAGCTGGACGATTCGGGTAAGGATGAGATCGCCGCACTGGCAGGCGCCTTCAACGGGTTCGTACGCAAGCTTCGCAACCTGGTCACCAGCGGTCAGGCTTCGGCCACTCAACTGGCGGCGGCCGCCGAGCAGCTGTCGACCATTGCCGTACAGTCCCGCGAGGGCATACAGAACCAGCATGCCGAGACCGACAGCGTAGCCACTGCGGTGAACGAGATGGCCGCGACCGTCCAGGAAGTGGCCCGCAATACCGCCGACGCCGCCGGGGTCGCTCGCAGCGCCGATGCCGAGGCCAGCGACGGCCGCCAGGCGGTGCAGGAGACGGTCGGCAGTGTGCAGGCGCTGGCCAGGGAGATGACATCCGCCGCCGAGGTTATCGCCAAACTGGAAAAGGACAGCGACGCTATCGGCGGTGTGCTGGACGTGATTCAGGGCGTCGCCGAGCAGACCAACCTGCTGGCCTTGAATGCGGCCATCGAAGCGGCCCGAGCGGGTGACCAGGGACGCGGGTTTGCCGTTGTCGCCTCGGAGGTGCGCAGCCTCGCCAACCGTACGCAGCAGTCCACCCAGGAAATCCAGGAGATGATCGGCCGACTGCAGCAACAGGCCCGCCAGTCCGTGGAGGTCATGCAGACCAGCCACCAGATGACGTCCGCCAGCTGCGAGTCTGCCACGTCGGCGGGCGCGAAGTTGAGTGCCATCGCCCAGGCTGTTGCCCGGATCTCGGATATGAACACCCAGATCGCATCGGCAGCCGAGGAGCAAAGCGCGGTCGCCGAGGAAATCAATCGCAACGTCGTGCGGATCAGGGAGATTTCCGGCGACGCTGCCTCCAATGCCGACCAGGCCTCCGATGCAAGTCAGGAACTGGCCCGGCTCGCTGCCGAGTTGAACGTGCTGCTGGACGGATTCAAGGTCTAGGGAAAACCTCTGCACAGGCCGCTCCCGACCGGGTGGGGCAGACTGAGCGGCTCAGTTCCGCGCTGAGGCAGCGAGGGTGGGGTGAGGGCGGTCGGACCAGACGGATGCCGGGAGGTTCGAGGCGGCCGCCGGTCGGGCGAACAGGTAGCCCTGGGCTGCATCGCAGCCCAGGGCCCGCAGCTCGCTCGCCTGACTTTCGGTTTCCACGCCTTCGGCGATCACCTTCAACCCCAGCGCGTGGCCGAGTTCCACGATGCCGCGGGTAACGGCTCTCTTGGTGCTGTCCCTGTCGATCTCGACAATGAAGGAGCGGTCGATCTTCAGCTCCCGGAAAGGCAGCTCACTCAGGTAGCTCAACGATGAGAAACCGGTTCCGAAGTCATCGATGGCAAGACGCAGCCCGTTGGCGGCCAATCCCCGGAGAATTTTTCGGCTGCCTTCAAAGTGGAACAGAAAGGCCGATTCGGTGATCTCGACGGTAATCGCGTTGACCTCCAGTCCGTGACTTCGAAGCGTATCCGACAGCCACTGGAACAGCCCGGGACGCCGGATCTGATGAGCCGACAGGTTGATGGCCACCGGCGGCGGGTTCAGTCCCTGCCGGCGCCAGGCGGCGATATCCGCAAACACTTTCCGCGCCACCAACTCGCCCAGGGCGGCGATCAATCCGGTCTTCTCGGCAAGCGCGATGAATTTGGAGGGGGCTACCATGCCGCCTCCGGCCACTGGCCAGCGGGCCAGGGCCTCGAACCCGGTCAGTTGTCCACTGGCCAGGTCGTACTGAGGCTGGTAATGGGGCTCGAGCGTCTTTCCCTTGATGGATTTTTCCAGGGCTCGTTCCAGTTCAAGGGAATCGAGCACGTCTCGGGTCATCTCCGTGGAGTAGAACTCGTAGCCGAGGTGGGAGTGATTTCTTGCGCGGTGTAGCGCGAGATCCGCCGCGCGGCGCAGGGCTTCGGCGTTGACTCCGTCGTCCGGGTAGACAGACATGCCGATCCCGGTCTTGACCGCGAACTGCTGACCGTTGCCGAGGTCAAGGGACTCGTCGAAGAGTGAAATCAGTTCGTGGGCTTTGGCATTCGCGTCCTCTCTCAGATGAATGTCCTGGAACAGCAGGGCGAACTTGTCACCCTGGTATCTGGCGGCCAGGTCGTTGCCCGTCGTGACCGATTGCAGCCGCCTGCCGATCCGGCGCAGTGCGCTGTCCCCGTAATGGAAGCCCAGACTTTCATTGATGGCGTGGAAGCGGTGAACATTCACGACGGCAACCAGAACCCTGCCGCCTGACCTTTTTGCATGCGCGATAGCGTCACCGAGCCGGTCGTCGAATGTGGCGATGTTCGGCAGTCCCGTCAACAGATCGTACATCGCGAGGTGGCGCAACTCGATCTCGGCGTTGCGCTGTTCGGTGACATCAATGAGTATGCCGTCCCATACCGTCGAGCCGTCGTCCAACCGCCTGGGCTGGGAAATGCTGCGCAACCATCTGAGCTCCCGGTCGCCGGTGTACAGCCGCAGCTCTATGTCGATGCTCGAGAGAGTGGTGACGGACCGCTCCATCGCGCGATGCAGAAGCTGACGGTCGTCCGGGTGGAGCCGCTGCAGAACCAGTTCCGGATCGTGCCTGGCTTGCTCGGGGGAGATCCCGAAGCGCTGGGTGAGGTTGCCGCGCAGGAAATTGTAAGAGAGCGTTCCGTCGGGTCTTTGTACGCGTTGGAAGATGCTGCCGGGGAGGTTGTCGTTGAGAGCCTCCAAATCGATCCGCAACGCGGACCCCGGCAGGGCCAGAGATCCGGATTCGGACAGGTCGCAGATTACGCTGACAGCTGCGATGGGTGTATTGGTTTCGTCCCGGATGACACCGAGCAGGTTTTCCGCGTCGAATGTCGTACCGTCCCGTCGTTTCATCCGGAAATAGCAGTGAAAGGTCTGTTTGCCGGAAGCCAGCCCCGCTTCCGTCATCTGACCGAACCGTCGAAAGCTGTCCGGATCCACGTGCAGTTGTTCCGTCGTGCCATGGCGCAGCTCGCCGGGACGGTAGCCGAAGACGCGTTCCACTGCATCGCTGGCCGCGAGAATCCGGCGGGTTTGCCACTCTACGACGAATACCGGGTTGTCGCGCGCCAGGAACGCGGCTTCCAGCAGCGATTCCATGGACACCCGCGGGGATGGATGGCTCATCGGGGACTCCTGAAGAGGCTTCCTAGAGCGTAGCAGTTCCCGTATAGCGGAAGGGGTCGGAACAGCCGGAAATCCCAACGTCTGTCTTCGCGTCCGGGCCTCGTGCCACGGGGAAGGCGGTCGGGTACGTAATACAGTCAATTGCACGTTAAGAAAACGTTAATTAATCGGTAAAGCGCCCTACATATTCCGGCCCGAACATATGTCCTCGCCAGTGCAAGCTGGTACATGTCCATCAACTTTCGTTGGAGAGGTCATTAATGAAACACACATCATCACTGGTCGGCGGGCTGCTGATGGCCGCTGCCTGCTCGGCGTCGGTCGCCCACGCGGAAGCGCGTCATGGCGGCATGGACCTGGCGCGGTCTCCCGCTCACCACCACGGCAAAAAGGACTTTGGTCAATTCCGGGATCGCCTGCTGCACAGCCACTCCCGGCAGTTGTTCGGCATCGTCCGGCCCCTGACAACGGCGTCCCGGGAGAGCGTGGATGCAGCGACTGCGGAACACAATCCCCTCTCCATGATCACCCTCGCCAGGGGTTTGCGGGCCCGGGTGGTCGCCTCCAGTGCCGAACTGGG
>DATFML010000423.1:0-3955 GCA_035266965.1 Gammaproteobacteria bacterium | reverse complement strand
GCTCGTTCTGGGGTTATTTGGCGCTGAAGGCCGAAAATATGCCCCATGATGGTGCAAATCGTGCCGGGCAGGCAGCGATTGCGTGCCTGCCGACGTTCAGTCCGACAGGCTGCTAGTGTCGTTCTTGTTCTGCCCCGTCGCGCGGATGCTCGCGCCTGTGCGGCGGGCGGTGACGAGGATACACGGGGTGTACCGCAATGCCCCATATGCCGATGCCGCGGGCCCGTGCCATTTTTTCGAGAACCTTGTACTCGTAGGGTGCGTCAGGCAGGGCGGCGGCCCAGCCCTGGCGCAGCAGCGTCTTGGCCAGGTTCCTGCCGCCGGCCGTACACACGGCCACGTAGGTGCCGTCGGCCTTGCGCCTTTTGGTATCGCACTTGACGAAGTCGGAGCCGATGTCGAACTTCAGGGCCAGGATCGCCCGGGGCCCGCAGGCCACCGGCCGCACGAATTCCTGGCAGGAGGTTTCGGTGGCCGGAATCAGAATGCCGTAGAGCTCGATGGTGGCATTGCCGACGTTCAACGTGCCGTCGTCGTTGACGAACGCATAGCTGTCGAAGTCGGCGGCCGCGGCCGGCAGCGCCAGCAGGCACAGGACCATCAGCAGAGCGCAGGCGGTACGCATATCCGCAGTGTAGCGTGTGCGGCGCCGCCCGAGGTGCGGCACCAACAAGGCGAAGGGCATGGCATCGCAGCGCGGCCATCGCGAAAACCGCCGAGCCATCCCGCCACGACCATGGCGGGCCTTCACTGCGCCGGTGCAGTCAGGTTCCACTGCTGGACGACGGCCAGGTCGTGCTCGTAGCCGAGCCAGCTGACGGAGCCGGCGTCCATGGCCAGCAGGCGCCCGTTTTCGGGCGCCAGGCCCAGCCAGCGTGCGGCCAGTATGCGCAGCATGTGCCCGTGCCCGAACAGCGCCACGTGGCCGTCCGTGTCCGCCAGCGCGGAGATCACCCGGTCGGCACGTCGGCCGACCTCGGCGGCCGTCTCGCCGTTCGGTACCCCGTCGTTCCAGATGAGCCAGCCGGGCCGGTCGGCCTGGACCTGCTCGGTGGTGATGCCTTCGTAGTCCCCGTAGTCCCACTCCACCAGATCGTCCCAGCGTTCGGCACCGTCGCCGTAGCCCGCCAACCGGCAGGTCTCGGCAGCCCGCTGCAGCGGGCTGGTGATCACCCGTGTGAAACGGCACTTGGTCAGTCGATCACCCAGCCGTCGGGCCTCCCGTCGTCCTTCCTCGTCGAGGGCGATGTCCGTGCGCCCGGTGTGCTGACCGGTGGCGCTCCACTCGGTTTCGCCGTGACGGATCAACCATAGCTCGGGACGGGCCTTGTGATCGCGGGTGTTGCTCATGGAATGTCCTCCTTGAAGACGGCCGCCGTGCATCCGATGCCCGATGGGCGGCGCGTACCCATACATCACTAGCATAGGCAACGAAAAGGGTCGGTCGCATCCCCACGGGGGGCATGGAGTTGGCCGGCCGACGCCGAACCCCAGCGCGTAGGGTTCGCGCCCCCTCCACAGCCCGATCGGCGGTCCACCGCGGGCTGTGATATCGTCATCCACGATGCCATTTCGAATCACGGGATGGCCGCGATCATTGTGTGGATGCCCGCTGTCGCGGATCGGGTTGTCGGCTGTGAACGATTGGTATGTCTACATGGTGCGCTGTGGCGACGGCACACTGTATACGGGTATTGCCAGGGACGTACGCCGCCGCGTGCAGGAGCACAACGGCTCCGGCCCCTGTGGGGCACGCTATACTCGCGCTCGGCGACCGGTGGCGTTGGTGTATCAGGAAAGGGTTGCCGACCGTTCCCAGGCGGCCCGCCGTGAGCACAGCATCAAACGCCTGACGCGCCCCCAGAAGGAGGCGTTGATCGCCGGTTGTTCGTAAGCGCCCGGCGGATTCGACGTCAATGCCCCAAGCGATCAAGGAGACACGACTCTATGGCTAACGGAAAGCCTGCGCTATGGCCCGGCGCGCCGTATCCGCTGGGTCCCAGTGCGGACGGGGGCGGCATCAACTTCGCTTTGTTTTCCGAGCATGCCGAGCGGGTGGATCTGTGCCTGTTCGACGCACAGAGCGGCCGACAGACCGCCTCCATGGCCCTGCCGGAACAGACCGGTCAGATCTGGCACGGTTATCTCCCCGAGGCCAAACCCGGACTGCTCTACGGGTACCGTGTCCACGGTCCCTATCAGCCGCGCAAGGGCCTGCGCTTCAACCCCAACAAGCTGCTGATCGATCCCTACGCCAAGTGTCTGCACGGGGCCCTGCAGTGGGACGATGCGGTGTTCGGCTACCGGATCGGCGACGACCGGGAAGATCTGGCCATGGACGAGCGCGACAGCGCCGCCTTCGTGCCCAAGTGCCGGGTCATCGATCCCTCCTTCGACTGGGAGGGCGACCGGCCGCCCGCCGTTCCCTGGGACGAGACGCTTATCTACGAGGTCCACGTCAAGGGGTTCACCAACGGTCATCCCGACGTCCCGCAAGCGGTGCGCGGCACCTACAGCGGCCTGGCGAGCGAGGCCGCGATCGGGCACTTCAAGCGCCTGGGTATCACCGCCGTGGAGTTGATGCCCATTCACAGCTTCGTGGACGAGCGTCGTCTGGTGAACATGGGCCTGCGCAATTACTGGGGCTACAACTCCATCGGTTTCTTTGCGCCGGCGGGGCGCTACGGCCTCGACGATCCGGTGGACGAGTTCAAGTCCATGGTCAAGGCGCTGCACCGGGAAGGCATCGAAGTGATCCTGGATGTGGTCTACAACCATACCGGCGAGGGCGGCCGTCTGGGGTCGACGCTGTCGCTGCGCGGCATCGACAACCTTTCCTACTACCGCGTCGATCCCGACGATCCACGCAAGTACGTGGATTTCACCGGTACCGGCAACAGCCTGAACATGGTCCATCCCCAGGTGCTGCAGCTGATCATGGACAGCCTGCGCTACTGGGTGGTGGAGATGCACGTGGACGGATTCCGCTTCGATCTGGCGTCCACCCTGGCGCGCGAACTGTACGACGTGGACCGGTTGGGCTCGTTCTTCGATACCGTTCACCAGGATCCGGTGCTGTCCCAGGTCAAGCTGATCGCCGAACCCTGGGACCTGGGGGAAGGCGGCTATCAGGTGGGCAACTTTCCCGTCGGCTGGGCGGAATGGAACGGCAAGTACCGCGACACCCTGCGGGCCTACTGGAAGGGCGACGGCGACATGATCGGCGAACTGGCCTACCGGCTGACCGGCTCCAGCGACCTGTACGAACGCGGCGGCCGCCGCCCGTTCGCCAGCATCAATTTCGTTACCGCCCACGACGGCTTCACCCTGGAGGACCTGGTCAGCTACAACGACAAGCACAACGAAGCCAACGGCGAAGACAACCGCGATGGCACCGACAACAACCTGAGCTGGAACTGCGGGGCCGAGGGTTCCACGGACGACGCAAAGATCCTGGCCCTGCGCCGGCGGCAGAAGCGCAATCTGCTGGCCACCCTGCTGCTGGCCGAAGGGGTACCCATGGTGCTGGCGGGTGACGAACTGGGGCGCACCCAGCAGGGCAACAACAATGCCTATTGCCAGGACAGCGAGCTGACCTGGCTGAACTGGGATCTGGCGCCGGAAGATGAGCAGCTGCTGGAGTATGTGTGCCGGCTGATCGGGCTGCGCAACAGCCACCCGGTGTTCCGGCGCCGCAACTTCTTTCAGGGACGGCCGATTCGCGGCGCCGGGGTGGAGGACATCGTGTGGCTGGCCCGGGACGGCAGCGAAATGTCCGAGCGGCAGTGGAACAACCAGCAGGCCCGCTGTCTGGGGTTGCTGCTGAACGGCAACGCCCTGGAGGAGCTGGACAAGTGGGGACAGCCGGTGCGGGACAGCAATTTTCTGCTATTGCTGAACGCGCACCCGGATGCGGTTTCCTTCCAGCTTCCTGCGAGCCCGTCGGGGCAGCGCT
>DATFML010000422.1:0-8166 GCA_035266965.1 Gammaproteobacteria bacterium | reverse complement strand
AGGACGTCACCGTGCGCGTACTGGGCACCTGGCGCAGCCCCGATGGGACCGTGTATCCGGCGCGCTGGGAACTGCTGGTCCGGTCCGCCCACCTGAAGCTGCGCATACATCCGCTGCTGGCCGATCAGGAAGTGAATCTGGCGGTGCGCTACTGGGAAGGGGCGGTCAGCGTCAGCGGACAGCGCAACGGCCATTCCGTCAACGGCCAGGGTTACGTGGAACTGGCGGGCTACGGCAGCAACGGAACGCGGAGACGGGCCGGTCGCTGAACGGCTCGGCGGCGACGATGCGCTGAAACGGAAAGCCCCGCCGGGCGCGTGCAGCGGCGTTGCGCCCATCCGCTGCGCCGGCGGGAACGATCCTGCCGACGCGGCAGTGGATGGCGGTCCGTCTCAGTCTACGTTCCGATACAGATTGATTGGCCGGTCGGTGGACCCGACCATCCATTCAGTCGTCATCCGACAGCACATCGTACAGGTTGTCCCTGAGCTGCCTGGCTTCGCGCATCTCTTCCAGACGTCGCTTGGCAATGGCCTGGCGCAGCGTGCCGCCGGCCGACCGAGGAGCGCCTCGTGCGCGGCGCGTGCCGGCGCCGCGCCCCAATGCCTGCTTCACCGGTCCCATATCACGCCTCCCGGCGCCGTGGCGCCTCTGCGTCGCTGTTGAACCGTCACCGTCCAGCAGGACTATCGGCGGCGCCGAACGCGGGCTTTAGGGGCCCGGGTCGGGAGAAGGTGAAACGCGCATCGCGGCGGAAGGCATGGCATGCACGTGGGGGACAATACCGCCGGCGCCCCACGCAACAAAGGCGCCTGCAGGCACCTGGGCGCGGCGCCTGAAACTCAGGCCCCGGTGCCGTCCGCAGGGGGCTGCGGAGGCAGCGGCGGCCGCGGCGGGGCGGGCCAGTCGCGGACATGCACGTCGCGCTGGGGGAAGGGAATCTCCACGCCATGTTCGCGGAACGCCGCGTCGATGGCGAAATTGAGGTCGCTGGTGACCGACAGCTTCATGTCGATCTCGCGGATATAGACCCGCAGCTCAAAGTTCAACGAGCTGTCGCCGAACTCCAAGAACAGCACCACGGGCTCCGGAGCGCTGCCGTCGGTGATGACCTGGGGATGGGCGGCACCGGCATCGATCAGCAGCTGTTTCACCAGCGCCGTATCGCTGCCGTAGGCGACACCCACCGGCACCCTCACCCGCCCGCGCAGGTCGTAGAGCATCCAGTTGGTGACCTGGGTGGAGATCAGCTCCGAGTTGGGCACGATGACATCGGCCCGATCGAAGGTCTGTATCTGGGTGGAACGGATCCGGATGCGTTTGACGTAGCCTTCGGTGCTGCCCACCACGATCCAGTCGCCGGTGCGGATGGGCCGCTCGAAAAGCAGGATCAGACCGGAAACGAAATTGTTGACGATGTTCTGCAGCCCGAAGCCGATGCCCAACGACAGGGCACCGGCGACGATGGCCAGATTCTTATACTGCAGCCCGGCTACGCCCAGCGCCACCAGTATGGAAATGGCCATGCCCGTGTAGCCGGTGACCGCCACCAGCGCCTCGCGGGCGCCGCGCTCCATGTGGGTCTTGATCAGCCAGCGCCGTTCCAGACGGGCGCGGAACCAGCCGGTGACCGCCACCAGCACCAGCAGCGTCAGCGCCGCCGCCAGTATGCGCGCGGGAATGATGTGCAGAGAGCCGATCGTGAAGCCGTTGACCAGGTAACCCTGCACCTGGGCGACGGCGGTTTCCGACAGCCCCCATACCCGCAGGATACCGAGCACGAAAGCGGCCCACAGCAGCACCGTGGTGGTCGCCCGCACGGCAACCAGCCCGGGCATGGGATCGCCGGGTTTGAGACCCACCGTCTCCCGCAGGCGCCGCTGCCAGGCCTGGCGACCCTCATCGAGACTGTCGTAGAAATCGCTGAGCAGCCGGCCGATGAAGCGCAGCAGCCCCAGTGCCAGCAGCGTTCCCAGCACGGTGCGGAATCCCACGATCGCCAGGTTGCGATAACCGAGCCACTCGCAGGCCACGACCGCCAGCAGCAACAGGTGCAGAGGCACACGCAGCCACAAGGAGCCCACGAACGAGCCCGGCATGCGTCCGAACAGGAAAAGCGCCCACATCATATTGAGCATCAGCGCCGGGACGAACACCCCGCGGGCCAACTGCACGGCCGACTCCGGGAAGCTCTGGGTCAACAGGGTGGCGAACAGCAGATAGCCCACGAACGCCAGCGTGGCCAGCACCTGCAGGCGCCGGGCCAGGGCCTTGGCGGGCCCCGGCGGCACCTCCAGGAACAGTTTTCCGGGTGGACTGGGTGCCAGAAACAGATGGATGGCGACGATGAACAGGAAATAGGGTGGCAGACCGTATGCCAGCACGCCCAGGAACGGCAGCGGCTGGATTTGCCCCATGGTGAAGTACATGAACGCGGCCGCCGCGACGCTGAACAGCAGTTGCGGCATGTAGTGGCTCAGGGTGGTCAGCAGGCTGCGGCGAAAGCGCCCCGCAAAGCTGACCCGCCAATGGTGCTCCTGCACCCAGTTGAACATCAGGTGGCGCACGGCAAAGCCGGTGGCCAGGCCCACCAACAGGATGGCCGCCAGGATGATTCGTTGCACAGCCGTGATCTGTGCCAGCCCGCTGTCGCTCACCACGAACCGTTCCGCCGAACGCAGCCACACGGCCGGCTGCTGCCAGTTGTCCACCAGCACCTTGTAGAAACTCGGCCCACGGGCAAACAGGTGTCGGGCCAGGCGCTGTTGCTGCAGCGCCGTCACCCGGGACATGGCATCATCGGCCCGCTGCACCAGCAGCCGACAGCTGGCCTGACGCTTCTCCAGGGTGTTCTTCTTTTCGTCGAGGGAGCGACGTCGCGCCACGACATCGCTGGACTCGCCCTTGACGGGCTTGCCCAGGCTGGTGATGTCCTGCTTGACCTTCTTCAGTTGTTGCTCGGTGTCGGTGACGCAACTGGAAGCCAGCGACTTGCCGGTGGTGATCTCCTTGACCCACTGGTGCAGGCTGTCCTCGCTGGGGTGCCCCGCCTTCAGCTCACGGTCGATGTGATCCAGGGTCCGATCGAGTTGACTCAGTTGCTGGGCCTGGTCGGGAGCCTGCGCCCACGCCGCCGCGACCGGCAGCAAGGCGACCATCAGCAGTAGCCATCTGAAGCAGGCGCGGGTAGCGGCATTCACGGGAAGCGATCACCTGTCCAAAGGAACCGGCGCGTGCCGGTGATCACCGTAGAGTAGCGGCAAGCCCGGGGGGCCGACAAGCGAGTCATACGTAACGAAGGGCAGGCCAGCGGGACATGACCGCCGCTTCCGCGGCAGGCTTCGCGCCCCGGGGCCGGGTTACTCCTGCATGCGCCGGTCGCGGCCGTAGACGTCGTCACGGAAATGCACCACGCCGTCGGCATCGGCCCAGGCGGTCCAATACACCAGGTAGATGGGCAGCGGCCGCGGCAGATGCACCGCCCGGGTTTCGCCGGTGTCGATTTCCGCCTGCACGTCCTTCACCGTCCAGCTCCGTTCGGCATCGCTCAGCAGATAGGCGGCCAGCTCCAAGGGCTTCGCCACCCGGATGCAGCCGGAGCTGAAGGTACGGACGCTGCGGTTGAACAGCTCCCGCGCGGGAGTGTCGTGCATGTAGACGTCGAAGGGATTGGGAAACATGAACTTGACCCGCCCCAGGGGGTTGGTGGGTCCGGGCGGCTGATAGAGCCTGAAGGGAAAGTGGTCCTTGCCGTAGCGTGACCAGTCGATCTCGGTGGGATCCAGCCGCCGGGCGTCCTTGCTCCATCCGCTGAAGACCTCGATACCCTCGGTGTTCAGATAATCGGGATTGCGGCGCTCCCTGGGCAGCATGTCCTGCAGGGCGATGGTGCGCGGCACGGTCCAGCCGGGGTTGAACACCAGGTAGCTCAACGTGCTGCTGAATGCGGGCGTGGAACGGTACGGCTTGCCGACGATGACCGGCATCTCCAGCACCACATGGCCGTGGTCCGCCACCCGCAGTTGGAAGCCGGCCATGTTCACCATCACGTAGCGCGCACCCAGATCCCGGGGCAGCCACCGCCAGCGTTCCATGTTGAGACGAATCTGCTCCACCCGCGCCGCCGCCGGCACGTTGAGGGCGGCGCGGGTCAGCGGCCCTACCACGCCATCCGCATCCAGGCCATAGCGTTGCTGAAAACGTTCCACCGCCGCCTGCAACGGCGGGCCGAACCGCTTCGGGTGCGGTGCAGCGGCGTTGTCGGACAGGTCACCGGACAGGCGCAGGCGCTGACGCAGCAGCGCCACGCGCGGATCCCGCATCCCCTCCTTGAGGCTGGAACCTGGGGGCAGGTCCGGCCAACCGCCCCGTGCCGCGAACGCCCGGTAGCGGGCCAGGGCGGCACGCAGCCGGCGGTAGCCGGGGTCGGGAGGCGGCAGATTCCGCAGCACCCGGGCGAGCCCGCCCGGGCTGGACAGCGCCGATTCGAGCAGCTTCACCGGCGCCACGGAAGGCGTCGGGATGAACCATTTCGGATCGGTTTCGCGCAGCTCCGGGCGGCCGGTACTCACATCGCGGCTGTAGCCGAAGAAACTGTTGGTAAGCAGGATGTCCACCCACGCAGCTGCCGCCGGGCGCTGCCGGGCGCATTGCGCTTCGGCCCCGTTGATGTGGTAGTCGCCGGGATCCAGCCCTTCACGACCCGCGTGCCGGAGGGCGGCGATCAGCACGCGCGCCCGCTGATTGAGCCCGGCGGGCCCGCACCACACGGGCCGATACCGGCGCTGTTTGTAGAAGGCATCCAGGTCCGCCCAGCCAAAGGCCGAACCGCCCCAACTGCGCGCTGCACTGGTCAACTGATATCGCAGGGCCTCGGCCGTACGCTGCGAAACCGTATCGGCCGCGGCGCCGGCGGCGCAGCCTGCCAACACACAGGCCACCAGCAGCCGCCCGACACCCGCAACGCGTCGATTCATACGCTCGGTCGTTCCGCGGGAAACGCATCCATGACGCCAGACTACAAAGCCTGCGTGGCACTGGCCAGAAGAAACGCGCCGGGATGCCCCGCTCAGACCGGCCCGCACCGTCGTATCAAGCCGGTGTCTGGTGGGCCACTTCCTCGATGGCCTGGCGCACCTGCTCCTCGTCGGCCAGGTAGTAGTGAGTACGGGGCTTGAGTGCTTCGTCGAACTCGTATACCAGAGGGATGCCGGTGGGGATGTTGAGGTCGGGGATGGCTTCGTCGGAAATATGGTCCAGTTCCTTGGACAGGGCCCGCAGGCTGTTGCCGTGGGCCACCACCAGCACGTTGCATCCCTCACGGATACGGGGAACGATGGCCTCATGCCAGTACACCAGCACCCGGGCCATGGTGTCCTTCAGGGACTCGGTGGCGGGCAGATGGATGCCGTCCAGACGGTTGTAGCGCGGATCGAAACGGGGATGGCGCGGATCGGTGGACGTCAGCTCGGGCGGGCGCACGGCGAACCCGCGCCGCCAACGATGAACCTGATCGGCCCCGAACTGCTCGGCCGTTTCGCGCTTGTTCAACCCCTGCAGTGCACCGTAGTGGCGCTCGTTCAGGCGCCAGTCCTTTTCCACCGGCACCCACATCAGATCCGTGACATCCTGTACGATCCACAGCGTGCGAATGGAGCGTTTGAGCACGGAAGTGAAAGCGTAGTCGAAGTGGAAACCCTTCTCCTTGAGCAGAGTGCCCGCCAGCCGGGCTTCCTCCACGCCCCGGGCGGAAAGGTCCACGTCGGTCCAGCCGGTGAAGCGGTTTTCCAGGTTCCACTGGCTCTGACCGTGCCGCAGGAACACAACCTTGTACATGGAAATCGACCTCCTGGTCGGCAGGTGGCGCAAGCGACGACAAACCGACACGCGCCGGCGTCCCCTTAGCTATAGCAGAAACCATGCCGCACCGACACAGGGGCCGGCAGGTCACCGACGACCGCTGAGGAACCTCTGCACAGGCCGCTGAAGGGGCCTGTGCAGAGGTTCGCTAAGCCCCACCCGCCGCGGAGCGTGTCCTCCGGACCCGGACCGTCACGCGCGAGCGTCGCGGTGAAACCCGCACCGGCGCCGCCACTCAGGACCGATCCTTCAGGCGGGCGATTCCCAGTGCCTTGAGAACGTACTTTTCGTACACCGGTTCGGAAGTACCCTTCTTCATCTTTCGAATAAAATACTTCTCGAAGGCGACCTTGGCGTAGTGCACCCACTTGCCCTTCTTGAACCAGTTCACGTTGCGGGGCGGAATCTGGGGCAGCGCCACGAAGGCCGCGCCGGTATCGCCCATATCCGCCAGGCAGATGGCATTCCACGTGCCCTTGGCCTGCGGCGTTGCACCGGTGAGCTCCGCTTTGATGTTCTCCACGATGGCGGTCACCATGGATTCGATCATGTAGCCGGTCTTGGGGGCCCCGGTGGGCACGGGTGTCTGTTCCACCGGCGGGATGGCGATACACACACCGGCGGAGTAGATGTTGGGGTACTTGGGGCTGCGTTGGTGCTCGTCCACCATCACGAAGCCGCGGGGATTGCACAGCCCGTCGACGGCCGCGACCGCATCCACGCCCTTGAAGGCAGGCAACATCATCGAATAGGCGAACGGCAGCTCATGTTCACGTTTGACGTTGCCGTCATCATCCAGCTCGGTCACCAGCATCCGTTCGGGCTCCACCTTCGTGGTCCTGGCGTTGACGATCCACTTGATGTGCCGTTCGCGCAGCTCCGATTCCATCATCCCTTTGGAGTCGCCCACGCCGCCCAGGCCCAGATGGCCGATGTAGGGCTCGCTGGTGACGAAGGTCATGGGCACCCGATCGCGCAGCTTGCGCTTGCGCAGGTCGGCATCGAGGATGAAGGCGAACTCGTAGGCCGGCCCGAAGCAGCTGGCGCCCGGCATGGCGCCCACGATCACGGGGCCCGGGTTTTCCAGGAACCGGCTGTAGGCCTCCCAGGCGTGCAAGGCGTGATCCACCGTGCACACCGACTGGGCATGCCCGGCCGCCGGGTCGGAGCCTTCCACTTCGTCGAATGCCAGCTTGGGGCCGGTGGTTATCACCAGATAGTCGTAGTCCACCGACTGGCCGTCAGCGAGGGTGAGCCGGTTGGCGTCCGCGTCGATGGCGGTCACCGCCTGGCCGATGAAACCGATGCCCTTGCGCTCCAGAGACGGGGCGATGGGAAAGGTGATATCGGCGGGCGTGCGCCAGCCCACTGCCAACCAGGGGTTGGAAGGCACGAACTGGAATGTGCCCGATGCGTTGATGACGGTCACCTTGTGGGCCGCGCCCAGAGCCTCGCGCAACTCATAGGCGGCCGGCATGCCGCCGGTGCCCGCACCCAGAATAACGATATGTGCCATGTCGACTCCTCAGTTCACACTACAAGCCGCGTCCGGCCGTCACCGTACCTGCCCCTTGCGGGACAGGTACGTCAATGGACACGGCGCCCGGCGGCGGACAGCTCAGTCGCTGGCCCGCAACGGGATGGCCAGGGGTTGCTTGATGCTGACCGCCCCGCGCAGCTGGCCGGCCTGGTAGCCGGTGGCCCGGTCCAGGGGATAATCGGAGCTCAGCACCTCGCGCACCGCCGCGGGTATCTGTTCCGGCGCCCCATGACAGGTCAGGCACAGAGGCTGGGTACCGATGGCCTTCATGTACCGGAAATAACGCCCCTCCGGCTCGGTCACCACTTCCGAGAAGCTCAGGGTCTGCATGGATTCGCCCTTGGCGACCCGGTCCTGGAAACGATCCAGCACCTTCTGCTCCCAGGCATCCGGCATGCCCAGCAGCGGATTGCGCACGCGGGTACCCACCCGGGTGACCCGCCAGCCGTTCTCCCGCGAAAGATCGCCGGCCAGCCTGGGGGCCACCTCCCGGCAGACCTTGATGGCACTGGACGGGCCGCCGGCCTTCATCTCCCGTTTCAAGGTGCCGCCCAGCTGCTGCAGAAAGGCCGTGGTGGCATCCCGTGCCGCCTGCTCGCGGCCGCTCATGTCATCGGCCGCCACACCGCCGGTCCCGCCGGCAAGCACCGCCGCCGCAAAAGTACCGAGAAGGGTTCTGCTGTCCATCGTTCGCTCCTGAACCGATTACCGCCCGTGCCGGAATCGCCGATTCCGGCACTCCAGAGTGTCATCATCCCGATTGGGCG
>DATFML010000421.1:0-6119 GCA_035266965.1 Gammaproteobacteria bacterium | reverse complement strand
TGGCGCCCATCGCGCTGCATGTGTTCTACAACGCCGGGTACTTCTGGCTGTTCGGCGGCGGCTGACCGTACCGCCCCCGCGCTGCTACACTGCGCCGCCATGCTCAGCTTCCGAAACCTCGCCCTGCGCCGCGGCCCGCATCTGCTGATCGAAGGCGCCACTTTCACTCTGCACGCCGGACAGAAAGTGGGCGTGACCGGTGCCAACGGGACCGGCAAGTCCAGCCTGTTCGCCCTCATCCGCGGCGACCTGGAACCCGATGCCGGCGAGCTCGAGCTGCCGCCGGGGCTGGTGATCGCCCATGTGGCCCAGGAAACCCCGGCGGTGGAGCGGCCGGCCATCGAGTACGTGCTGGACGGTGACCGCGAATTGCGCACCGTGCAGGCCGAGCTGGCCGGCGCCGAGGCGGCCGGCGACGGCAGCCGCCAGGCCATCCTGCACGGACGCCTGGAGGCCATGGGCGGCTACAGCGCGCCGGCACGGGCCGCCCGCCTGCTGGATGGCCTGGGCTTTCGGCCGGAGCAGATCCAGGCCCCGGTGACCTCGTTCTCGGGGGGCTGGCGCATGCGTCTGAATCTGGCCCAGGCCCTGATGTGCCGTTCGGACCTGCTGCTGCTGGACGAACCCACCAACCACCTGGACCTGGACGCGGTGCTGTGGCTGGAAGATTGGCTGCGCGGCTATCCGGGCACCCTGTTGCTCATTTCCCACGACCGCGAGTTCCTGGACGAAGTGGTCCATCATGTGGCCCACATCGAGCACCGGCGGGTGACCCTGTACGCGGGCAACTACTCGGATTTCGAGGTACACAGGGCCCAGGCTCTGGCCCAGCAGCAGGCCACCTATGAACGCCAGCAGCGCGACGTGGCCCAGATGCGCCGTTTCGTGGACCGCTTCCGGGCCAAGGCCACCAAGGCCCGCCAGGCCCAGAGCCGCCTGAAGGCGCTCGCGCGCATGGAGCTGATCGCACCGGCCCACGCGGACTCGCCTTTCCACTTCCGGTTTCCGCCGCCGGAGAAGACCCCCAATCCGCTGCTGCAGCTGGATGAAGCCGCCGCCGGCTATGCAGGCGAGCCCATTGTTTCCGGCATCGGCCTCACCCTGGCCCCGGGCCACCGCCTCGGGCTGATCGGACCCAACGGCGCGGGCAAGTCCACCCTCATCAAGCTGCTGGCGGGCGAACTGGAGCCCCTCGCCGGTCAGCGTCTGCCGGCCGCCGATCTGCGCGTCGGCTACTTCGCCCAGCACCAACTGGAGCAGCTGCGCCCGCAGGACAGCCCCCTGGCCCACCTGGCCGGGCTGGACCCCCGGGCCGGCGAACAGGCACTGCGGGATTTTCTGGGCGGCTTCGGCTACGGGGCCGACCGGGCCCTGGAACCGGTGGGGCCCCGTTCCGGCGGGGAGAAGGCACGCCTGGTACTGGCCCTGCTGGTCTATCAGCGGCCCAACCTGCTGCTGCTGGACGAGCCCACCAATCACCTGGACCTGGACATGCGCCATGCCCTCACGGTCGCCCTGCAGGACTTCCAGGGCGCCCTGGTGGTGGTTTCCCACGACCGCCACCTGCTGCGCACCGTGACCGACGATCTGCTGCTGGTGGCGGACCGCCGGGTGAGCCCGTTCGTCGGCGACCTGGACGACTACCGGCGCTGGTTGGCCGACCGGCGCCGCGACTCGGGCGCCGAATCGGACACCGACGCCCGCGGCGCGGCCAACCGCAAGGACCAGCGCCGCCAGGCGGCCGAGCAGCGCCAACGTCTGCAGCCCCTGCGCACCCGGGCCAAGCGCCTGGAAGCGGATCTGGAGCGCCTGGCGGCCCGTAAAACGGAGTTGCAGAGCGCGCTGGCCGACCCGGCCCTGTACGAGGAGCGGCGCAAGGAAGAGCTCAAGGCACTGCTGGTGGAACAGGCCGACACCGACCAGGCCCTGGCCGAAGTGGAGGAGGCGTGGCTGGGGGTCAGTGAGGAACTGGAAGCCGCCGCGGCATCCTGAACGCCCGCGCGGGGTCGCGTCCAAGCCAAGCCACGACGGTCTCGCCTCCGGCGTCCGGGCGCGTCCGGGCCCGGGCAACGGCTCCAGCTACAGCCGGGCGGCGTTCTGGGATTCCTCTTCCTCGATCTGCTCGATGGCCGCGTCGCCGGCCGTCGCCGGCGAACCGATGCGTTCCTTGAAGTCTTCCAGCGACGACGGCATGGCGGCCACCAGCAGCTCATCGCCCACCAGCAGCACGGTATCCGCGCCCGGGACGATTTCCTTCTCACCGCGCAGCACGCCCACGATGACCACGCCGGGCACGGCCACGTGGCGCACCTGCTGGCCGGCCGCGGGCGTGCCGGGATCCAGGGCGATGCTGTAGATATGCTCCTGCCCGTGGGCCAGGGGAATCCCCTCGCCGCTGGCCAGGGTGCTTTCGAGGTGCCGGTGCAGGGTGCTGCGATCCAGGCTCACCCGTTTCTCCCGCAGGAAACTGGAGACGATCTCGCTGTACATCTCCAGATTCGCCGGACTGGCCGCCGGGGTCGGCACCTGGGCCTCGTACAGGGTGGGGTACTTGAAGGTGCGCGTCAGGCTCACCTGCACCAGATAGCTGACCGCCACCGCCAGCATGGTGGGCATGATCAGGTCGTAGCCGCCGGTCATCTCCGCCACCATGACCAGCGAAGCGATGGGCACCCGGGCAGCGCCGGCGAACAGCGACGCCATGCCCACCACCGCCAGCGCCGTGGAGTTGATGCCCGACACGCCGAAGGCGTGCAGCACGGCGGCGAACGCCGCCCCCAACAGGGCGCCCACGTACAGGCTGGGCGCGAACACGCCCCCCGAACCGCCGGAGGCCACGGTCAGGGACAGGGCCAGGATCTTGCCCACCGACAGCACCAGCAGCAGCCAGACCGCGATGCCGCCGCCGCCCTGCAGGGCGAACTGGATGTAGCCGTAGCCGCCGCCCAGCAGCGGCGGCGCGAACAGGCCCACCAGACCCACGCCCAGGCCGCCGATGGCGGGCTTGAGCTGGTTGGGAACCCGCAGGTTGTGAAACGTATCCCGGGTCCAGTAGAACACCGTGGGCAGCAGGGCCCCCAGGCAGCCGGCCAGGGCGGCCAGCACCACGAACCAGATCAGGTCGATGGGCGCTCCGAACGTCACGTCCCGGGCCAGGCTGAACAGGGGGGTCCAGCCGCTGAACACGCCGGTAATCGCGTAGGACACCGCCGATGCGATCAGGGTGAAGGTCAGGTAACGGCCTTCGAAGGCCATGGTGCTGTACAGGATCTCCACCGCGAACAGGGCGGTCCCCAGGGGGCTCTTGAACACCGCCGACAGACCGGCCGCCATGCCCACCAGCAGCAGCACGCGCCTTTCCTCGTCCGGCAGGTTGAGCAGCCCGCCGGTGATGGCGCCCACCCCGGCGGCGATCTGGGCGGTCGGCCCCTCGCGCCCGGCCGAGCCGCCCGACCCGATGGTGACAGCGCTGGCGATGGTCTTGATCAGCGGCACCCGGTAGCGGATCCGCCCGGCGGTGCGGTGGTAGCCCTTGACCGCGGCGTCGGTGCCGTGGCCCTCCGCCTCCGGCGCCCAGGTATAGACCAGAATGCCCGAGATCAGGCCGCCCAGGGTGGTGGCGACCGGGATCAGCCAGTACCAGTGGTGGTCGTGGGGCGCGACGCCCAGGGCGTGCGCCTGGGCCACGTCGATGAACTGGTAGCCGCTGATGGGAACCAGTATCCAAACCTCCGCCAGATGCAGCAGCCAGATGAACGCCTGGGCGCCCAACGCGCCCACGACCCCGAGAAAGACACTCAGGATGATGAGTCGAGTCGTGCGCTCGAGGCGCATTAGCCAATGCATTTGTTCGTCAGTCCTCGATGTGGTTATTGCTTTTTCTTATGGCTCACCCCACCCGTCATCATACGCCGATTCTCCCCGTTCTGTCCCGCCGCGAAGCCGCAATGCGGCGAAATGCGCCTTCGACCGCCGGCCACGGCTGCCTGAGGCCCCCGGTTTCATACTGTCCGGCGAGGCCGCGGCCGCACCGTCACGACCGCGGACGCCACGAACAGCAGCGCGAACCAGACCAGGGCCCAGCCGGGAATGGTCAGCCCCCACAGCCGCCAGGTTTCCAGAGCGCACTCGCCGGTACCCCGGAAAATCATGGGCAGCGCCCGGCTCAGGGAAAAGTTGTTCAGCATGTAACCCAACCCCGGGCCGCAGCCCAGCGCCTGTTCGGGATGGTGGATCAACCACAGGTGGCGGATGGCCACCGCCGCGCCCGCCAGGGAGATGCAGGCCAGGAGGACGCCGTAGATGCGGGCGCCGAAGGGGCCCGGATTGTGGATGAAAGCCGCCAGCGCCACCAGGCCGATGATGATGAACCCGTAACGCTGCACGATACACAGGGGGCAGGGATTGAGGTGCTGGGCGTGCTGAAGATACAGGGCCCCTGCGATGAGTCCGGCACAAACCACCCACATTCCCAGAAACACCTGTCTGTTGCTGATGCGCATCAGGTCATCCCCTCTGACTCGGGCGTTGAAAAACCCGGGGCACTCCCGGGCTCTGCGCATGGTAGCGAAAATCCGGTCGTCGGCCCCGCTTTCAGATCACAGCGGCTTCACGCGGCCGGCGCGCTCGCGGTGCGTGCAACCCATTCGGCGACCGTCGCCACGATTTCCGACTGCACATCCGCCGCGCTGCGTCCCAGGCGCTTGAGAACCCGGAAGGAATGGTCCGCACCTTTTAGAACCTATCTCAAAATGCGTCTCTCCCGCCAATCCTGGTTGCAAAACGCGCGATGCTCATTGGCTGCAGGCGGCGTTCCTCGCGCGCTGCGCGCCTTGCCCTGATCCCGATCCACGATTTTGCGGCAGGTCCGCTGTCAGTCCGTGGTACGGTGTGTTGCGCACGATGCCATGCTAGCCTAGAAGCTGTTCCAGGCATTGCCTGACGCTGCAAAGGCATGCCGAGCGGACCCGGCCACGCGGTCCAATGCGGGGGCCGTGTTCTGAAGGCCGGCTGCAGTCGCTGCCGCTCCGGCCGGGAGGATCCCTGTCATGGGACGCTTCGTGCTCGATACGAGTGTATTCACCAATCCCAGCATCTATGCCCAGTTCGGGGACACGGCGCTCGACGCCCTGGCTTCGTTCGTGGAACTGGCACGCCGCAGCGGCGCGGAATTCTACATGCCGGGCTCGGTGTACGACGAGCTGCGCCTGATGAAGGACCTGGACGGCCTGTCGCCCCAGTTCGAAGCGGTGGTGCGCATCCGCTCGCCGCGCCGCTTCAACCTGCAGATCCCCGCCAGCCTGCTGTACGAGTTCATCGAGGAAGTGCGTATGCGCATCGACCGCGGCCTGCGCATCGCCGAAGAACACACCAAGATGGGGCGCGAACCCGGGGCCGACCAGGACGTGGGGAAGGTGATCGGCCGGCTGCGCGAGCGCTACCGCGAAGCCCTGCGCCAGGGCATCATCGACAGCCGCGAGGATGCCGACGTGCTGCTGCTGGCCTACGAGCTGGACGGCGTGGTGGTGGCCGCCGACGAGGGACTGCGCAAATGGGCGGACAAGGTGGGCGTGCAGATCCTGCTGCCCGAGCACCTGCGCCACATGCTGGAAGATCTAATCGAACACCAGCCCCCCGCTCAATAGCTGCTGCAGCAGCCCGTTGAGGGTGGGATAGACCCGGTCGAACTCCAGCACCCAGTAGTCGCCTTCCCGACGCAGCGTCCGTTGGCTGAGATGGACATGCTTGGTGGCCGCGCGCTTGAGGTGGCTCACCATGTGCTGGGCGTTGCGCCGCTCCCGGAAACGGCAGCGGAAGGTATGGTAGACCTTCTGCTCGGCGTGGAACTGGCGCAGCGCCTCCGCCAGTCCGTCCATGAACGCCGCACCCAGCCGTTCGTCCAGCCCTTTGGAGCGATCCAGGCGCTGCTCGTCCAGGAACAGCACCAGTCGCAGGATGCGGCTGATGAAATACTCCGGCGGCAGCTCCAGGATGCTGTAAGCGGTGGTACGGATATCGGAAATGCCGGAATTGCTGGTGACGTATTTGGCACGCCGGCCGCCGGGCCCGTCCTCCTTGAACACGACGCCTTCGCGCATCTGCTCGTTGAGCTCGCGCAA
>DATFML010000420.1:0-8140 GCA_035266965.1 Gammaproteobacteria bacterium | reverse complement strand
ATCGAGGAAAACGGTGACGAATTCGACGCCCGCATGGGCGCCGAGGCGGTCCGCGAGCTGCTGCGTACCCTCGATCTGCCCGCGGAAGCCGCCCATCTGCGCGAGGAGATCGCCGGCACCAACTCGGAAACCAAACTCAAGCGTCTCGCCAAGCGCCTCAAGCTGGTGGAATCGTTCCTGGATTCCGGCAACAAGCCGGAGTGGATGGTGCTGACCGTGCTGCCGGTGCTGCCGCCGGAGCTGCGCCCCCTGGTGCCCCTGGACGGCGGCCGTTTCGCCACCTCTGACCTGAACGACCTGTATCGGCGTGTGATCAACCGCAACAACCGCCTCAAGCGGCTGTTGGAGCTGAACGCGCCGGACATCATCGTGCGCAACGAAAAGCGCATGCTGCAGGAGGCGGTGGACGCGCTGCTGGACAACGGCCGTCGCGGCCGTGCCATCACCGGCACCAACAAGCGTCCCCTGAAGTCCCTGGCCGACATGATCAAGGGCAAGCAGGGACGCTTCCGCCAGAACCTGCTCGGCAAGCGCGTGGACTACTCCGGGCGCTCGGTGATCGTGGTGGGGCCGACCCTGAAGCTCCATCAGTGCGGGCTGCCCAAGCGCATGGCGCTGGAGCTGTTCAAGCCCTTCATCTTCAGCAAGCTGCAGCGCCGCGGCCTGGCCACCACCATCAAGGCGGCCAAGAAGATGGTGGAGCGCGAAGGCGGCGAGGTGTGGGACATCCTCGAAGAGGTCATCCGCGAGCATCCGGTGATGCTCAACCGGGCCCCGACCCTGCATCGCCTGGGCATTCAGGCCTTCGAGCCGGTGCTCATCGAAGGCAAGGCCATTCAGCTCCATCCGCTGGTCTGTGCCGCCTTCAATGCGGACTTCGACGGCGACCAGATGGCCGTGCACGTGCCGTTGTCCCTGGAGGCCCAGTTGGAAGCCCGGGCCCTGATGATGTCCACCAACAACATCCTCTCGCCCGCCAACGGCGAGCCCATCATCGTGCCGTCCCAGGACGTGGTGCTGGGTCTGTACTACATGACCCGCGAGCGCATCAACGCCAAGGGCGAGGGCGCCGCCTTCGCCGACATCAAGGAAGTGCACCGGGCCTATGAAGGCCGCGCGGTGGACCTGCAGGCGCGGGTCAAGGTGCGCATCAAGGATGTCGTGTTCGACGAGAACGGCGAGTTGCAGAGCACCATGCGCACGGTGGATAGCACGGTGGGCCGCGCCCTGCTGTTCGAGGTCGTCCCGGCCGGTCTGTCCTTCGATATGGTCAACCGGGACATGACCAAGAAGGCGATTTCCGGGCTGATCAACGCCTGCTACCGCGTGGTGGGATTGAAAGAGACCGTCGTGTTCGCCGACCAGCTGATGTACACCGGTTTCGCCTACGCCACCCGGGCCGCCGTCTCCTTCGGTATCAACGATATGGTGATCCCGGAGCAGAAGTCCGACATCCTGGTCAAGGCCGAGACCGAGGTGAAGGAAATCGAGCACCAGTACACCTCCGGTCTGGTGACCAACGGCGAGCGCTACAACAAGGTGGTGGACATCTGGTCGCGTACCAATGACCAGGTGGCCAAGGCCATGATGGACAAGCTCGGCACCGACGAGATTACGGATGCCGAGGGCAAGCTGGCCCGCCAGACGTCCTTCAACTCGATCTATATGATGGCCGACTCCGGTGCTCGTGGTTCCGCCGCCCAGATCCGCCAGCTGGCGGGCATGCGCGGCCTGATGGCAAAGCCGGACGGATCCATCATCGAAACGCCCATTACCGCGAACTTCCGCGAAGGGCTGGACGTTCTGCAGTACTTCATTTCCACCCACGGCGCCCGCAAGGGCCTTGCCGATACCGCGCTGAAGACCGCCAACTCCGGGTATCTGACCCGCCGGCTGGTGGACGTGGCCCAGGATCTGGTGGTGACCGAGCCGGACTGCGGCACCTCCGGCGGTTTGACCATGACTCCGCTGGTGGAAGGCGGCGACGTGGTGGAGCCGCTGCGCGAACGGGTGCTGGGCCGGGTGGTGTCTGTCGACACCCTGATCCCGGGCACCGACGAAGTGGCGGTCACGGCCGGTACCCTGCTGGACGAGCGCTGGGTGGACAAGCTCGAGGACCTGGGCGTGGACGAGATCCGGGTGCGCTCCCCCATCACCTGCGAGACCCGCTACGGCGTATGCGCCCAGTGCTACGGGCGCGACCTGGCCCGCGGCCACCGGGTGAACAGCGGCGAAGCGGTGGGCGTCATCGCCGCCCAGAGTATCGGTGAACCCGGTACCCAGCTGACCATGCGCACGTTCCATATCGGCGGCGCGGCCAGCCGTGCGGCCACCGTGAACAATGTGCAGGTCAAGGGCAAGGGCACCATCAAGCTCCACAACATCAAGACCGTGGTGGACCGCAACAACAACCTGGTGGCCGTCTCCCGTTCCGGGGAAATCGGCGTGGTGGACGAGTACAATCGCGAGCGCGAACGCTACAAGATCCCCTATGGCGCGGTAATCAGCGCCAGTGACGGCGACGCCGTGGAGCCGGGTCAGGTGGTGGCGAACTGGGATCCCCATACCCACCCGATCGTCACCGAGGTGGCGGGCCACGTGCGCTTCAGCGACTTCGTGGAAGGCGTGTCCGTGCAGCGCCAGCTCGACGAGGTGACCGGCCTGTCGAGCCTGGTGGTGACCGATCCCAAGCAGCGCGGCAGCGCCGGCAAGGATCTGCGTCCCATGGTCAAGCTGATCGACGAGAACGGCGAAGAGGCCAAGCTCGCCGGCACCGACCTGCCCGCCCAGTACTTCCTTCCCGCCGGCGCTATCGTCGGTCTGGAGGACGCCGCCCAGGTACAGGTGGGCGACGTGCTGGCCCGTATCCCCCAGGAATCGTCCAAGACCCGCGACATTACCGGCGGTCTGCCGCGGGTGGCCGATCTGTTCGAGGCCCGCAAGCCCAAGGACCCGGCCATCCTGGCGGAGCGTTCCGGCACCGTCGGCTTCGGCAAGGACACCAAGGGCAAGCAGCGCCTGATTATCACCGATGCCGACGGCGACCAGCACGAAGAGCTGATCCCGAAGTGGCGGCATGTGACGGTGTTCGAGGGCGAGCATGTGGAGAAGGGCGAAACCCTGGTGGACGGCGAGCCCAACCCCCATGACATCCTGCGCCTGCTCGGGGTGGCCACCATGGCCGAGTACCTGGTCAAGGAGATCCAGGATGTCTACCGGCTGCAGGGCGTGAAGATCAACGACAAGCACATCGAGGTGATCATTCGTCAGATGCTGCGTAAGGTGGAGATCAGCAGCCCGGGAGACACCAAGCTGCTCAAGGGCGAGCAGTTGGAGAAGGCCCGGGTCCTGGATGAGAATGAGGTCGTGATCGCAGCCGGCAAGACACCCGCCACCACCGATCCGCTGTTGCTGGGTATCACCAAGGCATCCCTGGCCACCGAATCGTTCATATCGGCCGCTTCCTTCCAGGAGACCACCCGGGTGCTCACCGAAGCCGCCGTGCGGGGCCTGCGGGACGACCTCCGCGGTCTCAAGGAAAACGTCATTGTCGGGCGTCTGATCCCCGCCGGCACCGGGTTGGCGTACCACAGCGAGCGCCGCCGCCGCCGCGAGATCGTGGAGGAGCCCACCGCTTTCGAGACCCGTCCGAGCGAGTCCGAGGGCGGCTCCGAGGAGGCCCCGTCCGGGGAGATGGCGGAAAAGAGTTAACGCTTGACAGGGATTTAGGCGCTACCTACAATTGTCGGTCTTCGACAGGCCGGACCCATGCCGGCCTGTCGTTTGTTTTCAGGTGTCCCGATTCTTCGGGGCAAATTCCGGGTGGAGTACAGTCTTCATGGCCACAGTCAATCAGCTGGTCCGCAAACCGCGGCAGCGCAAGAAAGCGAAGAGCAAGGTTCCGGCGTTGGAAGGGTGTCCGCAGCGGCGGGGCGTCTGCACCCGCGTGTACACGACCACCCCCAAGAAGCCGAACTCCGCTTTGCGCAAGGTCGCCCGTGTGCGGCTGACCAACGGCTATGAAGTCAGCAGCTATATCGGCGGCGAAGGCCACAACCTTCAGGAGCACTCGGTTGTGCTGATTCGCGGCGGTCGTGTAAAGGACCTGCCGGGTGTGCGCTACCACACGGTGCGCGGCAGTCTGGACGCCTCCGGTGTTGAAAAGCGCCGCCAGGGGCGTTCCAAGTACGGCGCCAAGCGTCCGAAGTCCTGAACCCTGTTAACTTAGCTTGATTGGATAGCAGCTATGCCGAGAAGAAGACTGGTCGCCCGTCGGGAAATTCTCCCGGATCCGAAGCACAGCAGCGAAATGCTGGCCAAGTTCATGAACATGGTCATGCGCTCGGGCAAGAAGTCCGTCGCCGAGGGAATTGTATACGGCGCTCTGGACCAGATCGCGAGCCGCGGCAAGCCGGATCCCATGGAAGTGTTGAGCAAAGCGCTGGACAACGTACGTCCGATGGTGGAGGTCAAGTCCCGTCGCGTCGGCGGCGCGACCTACCAGGTTCCGGTCGAAGTGCGCGCCATGCGCCGCACGGCTCTGGCCATGCGCTGGATGATCGACGCCGCGCGCAAGCGCAGCGAAAAGTCCATGCCGATGCGGCTGGCGGGCGAAATCATGGACGCCGCCGAGAGCCGCGGCGCCGCCGTGAAGAAGCGCGAAGACACCCACCGCATGGCGGAGGCCAACAAGGCGTTCTCGCACTACCGCTGGTAGTACCCGGGTCCGTCACCAGTTGAACGAAAGCATTTAAGGATTATTGGTCGTGGCACGCAAAACCCCTATCGAGCGCTATCGCAACATCGGCATCATGGCTCACATCGATGCCGGTAAGACGACGACGACAGAGCGCGTCCTGTTCTACACCGGCGTCTCCCACAAGATGGGTGAGGTGCACGAAGGCGCCGCCGTGATGGACTGGATGGAGCAGGAACAGGAGCGCGGCATCACCATCACCTCCGCTGCGACCACCTGCTTCTGGCAGGGCATGGACAAGCAGTTCCCGGAGCATCGAATCAACATTATCGATACGCCCGGGCACGTCGACTTCACCATTGAGGTGGAGCGCTCGCTGCGCGTGCTGGACGGTGCGTGCGCCGTCTTCTGCGCGGTCGGTGGCGTAGAGCCTCAGTCCGAGACCGTGTGGCGCCAGGCCAACAAGTACGGTGTGCCCCGCATGGCCTTCGTCAACAAGATGGACCGCGCCGGTGCCGATTTCCTGCGTGTGGTCGAACAGATCAAGACCCGTCTGGGCGCCGCGCCGGTTCCGGTGCAGCTGCCCATCGGTGCCGAGGACAACTTCCAGGGTGTCGTGGACCTGGTGCGCATGAAGGCCATCTACTGGAACGAGGCCGACATGGGCATGACCTACGAGGAGCGCGAGATTCCGGCGGATATGGCCGACGCCTGTCAGGAGTGGCGCGAGCATATGCTGGAGTCCGCGGGCGAAGCCTCCGAAGAGCTGATGGAGAAGTATCTGGAAGAGGGCGACCTCGGCGAAGACGATATCCGCAAGGGTTTGCGCATCCGCACCCTCAGCAACGAGATCGTCCCGGCGCTCTGCGGCTCGGCGTTCAAGAACAAGGGCGTACAGGCCATGCTGGATGCGGCCATCTACTACATGCCTTCGCCGGTGGACGTGCCGGCCATTCGCGGTCACCTGGACGATGCGGCCGAGACCGAGGCCGAACGTCATTCCTCGGACGATGAGCCGTTCGCGGCGTTGGCGTTCAAGATCGCCACTGATCCGTTCGTGGGCACGCTCACGTTCTTCCGGGTCTATTCGGGTGTATTGAAGTCGGGCGATACGGTGTTCAATCCGCTCAAGCGCAAGAAGGAACGCATCGGACGCATCCTGCAGATGCATTCCAACACCCGGAACGAGATCAAGGAAGTGCGCGCGGGTGATATCGCCGCTGCCGTGGGTCTGAAGGATGTCACCACCGGTGAAACCCTGTGCGATATGAACAAGGTCATTGTCCTGGAGCGTATGGAGTTCCCCGATCCGGTGATCTCGGTGGCGGTGGAACCCAAGACCAAGGCCGACCAGGAGAAGATGGGCATTGCCCTGCAGAAGCTGGCCCAGGAGGATCCCTCCTTCCGGGTCCGCACCGACGAGGAGTCGGGACAGACCATCATCTCGGGCATGGGCGAACTGCATCTGGACATCATCGTCGACCGCATGAAGCGCGAGTTCAAGGTCGAGGCCAACGTGGGTGCGCCCCAGGTCGCCTACCGCGAGACCATCCGCAAGAAGATCGAACAGGAAGGCAAGTTCGTTCGCCAGTCCGGCGGCCGTGGCCAGTACGGCCATGTGTACCTGCGCCTCGAACCGCGCGAGCCCGGCGACGGGTACGAGTTCGAGAACGCCATCGTCGGCGGGGTGGTGCCGAAGGAATACATTCCGGCCGTGGACAAGGGCGTTCAGGAACAGCTCCAGAACGGCGTCATCGCCGGCTACCCGGTGGTCGATGTGAAGGTCACCCTGTACGACGGTTCGTACCACGATGTGGATTCCAGTGAAATGGCCTTCAAGATCGCCGGTTCCATGGCGTTCAAGGAAGGCGCACTGAAGGCCAGCCCGGTGCTGCTCGAGCCCATCATGAAGGTCGAGGTGGTGACGCCCGAGGAATACATGGGCGACGTGATGGGCGACCTCAATCGCCGGCGCGGCATCGTGCAGGGTATGGACGACGGTGTGGCCGGAAAGATCATTCGCGCCGAGGTGCCCCTGGCCGAGATGTTCGGTTACGCAACCGCCCTGCGGTCTGCCACCCAGGGTCGGGCGAACTACTCCATGGAGTTCACCAAGTACGCGGAAGCGCCGGCCAATGTTGCCGAGGCAGTCATCAAGAAGGCGTCCTGAATTCCCGGTCTGCGGGCAGTCATATAGAGCAACGAGGTAACAGTCGTGTCCAAGGGAAAGTATGAACGTACGAAGCCGCATGTAAACGTGGGTACGATTGGTCACGTGGACCATGGTAAGACGACGCTGACGGCGGCGTTGACGAAGGTGGCGGCGGAGGGCTCTGGCGGGGAGTTCAAGGCGTACGATCAGATTGACAATGCGCCGGAAGAGCGGGCGCGCGGGATTACGATTGCGACGGCGCACGTGGAGTACGAGACGGCGAGCCGTCACTATGCGCACGTGGACTGCCCGGGGCACGCGGATTATGTGAAGAACATGATCACGGGTGCGGCGCAGATGGACGGAGCGATTCTGGTGGTGTCGGCGGCGGACGGACCGATGCCGCAGACGCGCGAGCACATACTGCTGGCGCGTCAGGTGGGTGTGCCGTGTATTGTGGTGTACATGAACAAGGCGGACATGGTGGACGACGCGGAGCTTTTGGAGCTGGTGGAGATGGAGGTCCGCGAGCTGCTGTCGAGCTACGAGTTTCCCGGTGATGACATTCCGATCATTGTGGGCAGTGCGCTGAAGGCGCTGGAGGGTGACACCTCGGATATTGGTGTGCCGTCGATCGTGAAGTTGATGGAGGCGATGGACGAGTACATTCCGGTGCCGGAGCGTCCGGTGGACCAGCCGTTTTTGATGCCGATCGAGGACGTGTTCTCGATTTCCGGTCGCGGGACGGTGGTGACCGGTCGTGTGGAGCGCGGCAAGGTGAAGGTGGGTGAAGAGGTCGAGATCGTGGGTATACACGCCACGACGAAGACGACGTGCACGGGCGTTGAGATGTTCCGCAAGCTGCTGGACGAGGGTGTAGCGGGCGACAACGTGGGTGTGCTGCTGCGCGGTACCAAGCGAGACGAGGTGGAGCGTGGTCAGGTGCTGGCCAAGCCGGGTTCGATCACGCCGCACACGAAGTTTGAGGCGGAGGTGTACGTGCTGTCCAAGGAAGAGGGTGGACGCCACACGCCGTTTTTCAACGGGTATCGTCCGCAGTTTTACTTTCGCACGACGGACGTGACGGGTGCGTGCGATCTGCCGGAAGGCGTGGAGATGGTGATGCCTGGCGACAACGTGAAGATGACGGTGTCGTTGATTGCGCCGATTGCGATGGAAGAAGGGCTTCGTTTTGCGATTCGCGAGGGCGGCCGTACGGTGGGCGCCGGCGTGGTGGCAAAGATCATCGAGTAAAGGCGGGCAGCGCGGGGACGGAATTCAATTCCGTCCCC
>DATFML010000419.1:0-8730 GCA_035266965.1 Gammaproteobacteria bacterium | reverse complement strand
CGCACCGAGCATCGCAGCCCGAAGCGGAAAAAAGCGCGCCCCCTGTTTGAGCCCGAGATGACCCAAGCCCGACAGGGCGCCGGGTCAGCCGGCGAGTTGGGCGCGCGCCGCTTCGGGCGAGAAGCGCAGGGCACCCGCCAGGGTGCGACACCCGGGCGTCCTTTCTTTTTGGGTACTTTTGCTTTGGACGAGCAAAGAAAAAGTACCTCGCCGCGCGGGCGCGAGAGCCCGCATTCAATCAAGAGCCACGGAAGACACGGAAAGCACGGACAAGTCTGTTCGGTGCAATGCGCTGCGCTTATTGCACCCTATATCGCTGTCCGCCATTTCGGAAAGATGGTCCCGTTGGGCCTACCCGCGCTCAGCCCACCGCCGACATACATACTGCAACCCGTTCACAATCCGGTGCTCACCCGCCAGACTGTTTCCGGCGTGCCTTTCTGCCCGGGGCGTTCGGCACCGAACCGCGATCGGCAAGAAACTCGGCCAGCATGCGGCCCGTATGCGAACGTTTGCCCGCACGCACCAAGCGCTCCGGCGCACCCGCCGCCACCACACGGCCGCCGCCGTCGCCCCCTTCGGGGCCCATGTCCACGATCCAGTCGGCCTCGGCGATGATGTCCAGATTGTGTTCGATCACCACCACGGAATTGCCGGCGGCCACCAGCCGGTGCAGCACGCGGATCAACTTCTCCACATCCGCCATGTGCAGGCCGATGGTGGGCTCATCCAGCACGTACAGGGTGTGCGGGCTGGCCGGACCGCGACCGCTGTCCGGGCGCGCCTTGGCCAGTTCGGTGACCAGCTTGATCCGCTGGGCTTCACCGCCGCTCAGGGTCGGGCTCTGCTGGCCCAGGGTCAGGTAGCCGAGACCGACGTCCTGCAGCAGTTGCAGGGCGTGGTGGACGCGGTTGTGGGCCACGAAGAACTCGGTGGCCTGCTCCACGCTCATGGCGAGCACCTCGGCGATGGTGCGGTCCTTGTAGCGCACGGTCAGGGTTTCCTGGTTGAAGCGCGCGCCGGCGCACACCTCGCAGGGAACGGTTACGTCGGGCAGGAAACTCATCTCGATGCGCTTCACGCCCTGACCTTCGCAGGCCTCGCACCGCCCGCCCTTCACATTGAAGGAAAAGCGGCCCGGGCCGTAGCCCCGCATGCGCGCTTCCGGGGTACCGGCGAACAGACGTCGGATGTCGTCCCAGAAGCCGACATAGGTGGCCGGGCAGGAACGGGGGGTCTTGCCGATGGGCGTCTGGTCCACCTCCAGCACACGGGCCACCGGCTCCCAACCGTCGATTTCGCTGCAACCGTGCAGGGGCACATCGCGGCGGGCCTTGCCGCGCCGCCTCGCGCCCCCCAGCAGCAGGCGCAGATTCTCGTGCAGCACCTGCCGCACCAGGGTGCTCTTGCCGCTGCCCGAAACCCCGGTCACGCACACCAGCCGGTCCAGGGGCAGCTCCACCCGCAGGTTCTTCAGGTTGTGCAGATCCGCACCGACCACCGTCAGGCGCCGACTGTCGCGCCCTACCGGGTGACGGGGCACGTCGGGAAGCGGATGGCGCAACGGATGGGCCAGACACTGACCGGTGATCGAGCGGCGGCTGCGCATCAACGCCTTGACCGTGCCCTGGGCCACCACTTCACCGCCATTCACCCCTGCACCGGGGCCCAGGTCCACCACCTGCTCGGCACGCCGGATGGTGTCTTCATCGTGTTCCACCACCACCACGGTGTTGCCCTTGCCCTCCAGCTTGCCGAGGGTGTCCAGCAGCATGCGGTTGTCCCGCGGATGCAGCCCGATGGTGGGCTCGTCCAGGATGTAGCAGACCCCCTGCAGGTTCGACCCCAACTGGGACGCCAGTCGAATGCGCTGGGCTTCGCCGCCGCTCAGGGTCGGTGCCGAGCGGTCCAACGACAGGTAATCCAGACCCACTTCCTTCAGAAAACCCAGGCGCGAGCGCAGCTCCGGCAGCACGTCCCGCGCGATCTGCGCCTCCCGGCCCCGCAGTTTCAGGGTGCGGAAGACCCGCTCGGCCTGGGCCACCGGCAGAGCGGTGAACTCGGAAATGGAACGGTTCCGAAAACGCACCGCCAGGGCTTCGGGACGCAGCCGGTGGCCGTGGCAGGCCGGGCACACGTGCTCTTCCCCCTCCCACCAGGCGTTCCACCAGATCTCCTCGCCGGTCTGGTCGGCCTCGAAACCCGGCAGCTCCAGACCGGTGCCGTAGCAGTGCCCGCACCAGCCATGCTTGGAGTTGAACGAGAACAGCCGCGGGTCCAGCTCCTCGAAGCTGCGCCCGCAGCTCGGGCAGGCGCGGCGGATGGAGAACAGCGTCTCCCGGCGGCGCGCGCTGGCCACCCTCACCCGCCCCTTGCCCAGGTCCAGCGCCTGCTCCAGCAGCGTCCGCAGGCGCGACTCGCTGCGGGGGCTGACATCGACGGTGCCTACCGACAGATCGATGTCGTGTTCCCTGAAGCGATCGAGCCGCGGCCAGGGATCGGTGGGCGTGGCTTCGCCGTCGACCCGCAGGGCGCCGAAGCCGCGGGCGGCCGCCCATTTGGCGAGATCGGTGTAGTACCCCTTGCGGGCCACCACCAAAGGCGCCAGCAGCTCGATCCCTCGGCCGCGGTAGTCGGTCATCAGGCGGGCGAGGATCGCCTCCGGCGTCTGCTGATCGATGGGAATGTCGCAATCCGGGCAGTACTGGGTGCCGAGCTTGACGTACAGCAGCCGCAGAAAGTGATAGATCTCGGTCATGGTGGCGACCGTGCTTTTGCGCCCTCCCCGGCTGGTGCGCTGCTCGATGGCCACCGTCGGCGGGATACCGAAGATGGCATCCACGTCCGGGCGCGACGCGGGCTGCACGAACTGGCGCGCATAGGCGTTGAGGGATTCCAGGTAGCGGCGCTGACCTTCGGCGAACAGGATGTCGAACGCCACCGTGCTCTTGCCGGAACCCGAAATGCCGGTGATGACGGTGAACTTGTTGCGGGCGATGGCGATATCCACGCCCTTGAGGTTGTGCTCGCGGGCATTGTGGATGCGGATCATGTTGTTCCGGTTTGCGCGGCTCGCCCCGGCGGCCTTCGCCGGTGCGGCCAGCGCGGTGCCGGCCGCCTGCGCATAGTCCCGCAGGGCGGCGCCGGTATGGCTGGTGGGATGGGCGGCCACCTGAGCCGGCGTCCCCGCGCAGATCAGTTCGCCGCCGGCCTCCCCGCCCTCGGGACCCAGGTCGATGATCCAGTCGGCGGCGCCGATGACGTCCAGGTTGTGCTCGATCACCACCAGGGAATGGCCCTCGGCCAGCAGCCGGCGGAAGGCGTCCAGCAGGGTGGCGATGTCGTCGAAATGCAGCCCGGTGGTGGGCTCGTCGAACAGGAACAGGGTGCCGCCCTTGGCAGTGGGCGCCGCACCGCCTGCACCCCGCTTCGCCGCCTTGACCAGGTGGCCGGCCAATTTCAGACGCTGGGCCTCGCCGCCGCTCAAAGTGGGCACCGGCTGTCCCAGCTTGAGGTAGCTGAGGCCCACCGCCGCCAGCGGCTCCAGCGCACGGCGCACCTCGTCATGCCGGGAGAAGAAGGCCGCCGCCTCGGAAACGGTCATCTCCAGCACGTCCGCGATGGAGGCGGAGCCGAACCCTGCGTTGTCGGGGTGGACTCTGACTTCCAGCACCTCCGGGCGGTAGCGGCGTCCGTCGCAGTCCGGACAGCGGATGTACACGTCCGACAGGAACTGCATTTCCACATGCTCGAAGCCGTTGCCGCCGCAGGTGGGGCAGCGCCCGTTGCCGGCGTTGAAGGAAAATGTGCCGGCGCTATAGCCCCGCTCCCGGGCCATGGGCTCGGCGGCGAACAGCTTGCGGATGGCGTCGAAGGCGCCCACGTAGCTGGCCGGATTGGAACGGGTGGTCTTGCCGATGGGGGACTGGTCCACCAGCACCACATCGTCGATCGAGCGATGCCCGCGCACCGCCCGATGACGCCCGGGGGGCTCCACGGGCCGACCCTTGATCTTGCGCAGGGCGTTGTAGAGCACATCCTGCACCAGGGTGGATTTGCCCGAACCGCTGACCCCGGTGACGCAGACCAGCCCGTTGAGGGGCACGGTCACGTCAATGCCCTTCAGGTTGTTTTCGGCGGCGCCCACGAGGCGGATTCCCGCAGAGCTCTCGGACAGCACGGCCCGCCCGCGCTCGCTGTCGGGAACCACCGTCCGACGCCCGGTCAGGTACTGGGCGGTCAGTGACCGGCGGCTGCGCAGCAGCTCCCGGGGCGTGCCCGCGAACACCACCTCGCCGCCACGCTCGCCGGGGCCGGGTCCCATGTCCAGCACCCGGTCCGCGGCCAGCATCACCTGGGGGTCGTGCTCCACCACCAGCAGGGAATTGCCCGCGTCGCGCAGACGGTGCAGCACGCCGATCACCCGCTGCATGTCCCTGGGATGCAGGCCGATGCTGGGCTCGTCCAGCACGAACAGGGTATTGACCAGCGAAGTGCCGAGGGCGGTGGTCAGATTGATGCGCTGCACCTCGCCGCCGCTCAGGGTGCGGGACTGGCGGTCCAGGGTCAGGTAACCGAGGCCCACCTCGGTCAGATAGTGCAGACGCGAACGGATCTCGCCCACCAGCATCTCCGTTGCCTCGTCCAGAGGCGCCGGCAGATGCAGGTGCTGGAAGAAATCCCGGCAGCGCTCGATGGGCAGCACCATCACGTCATGGATGTTCAACCCCGGCAGCGCCTGCTGCACGGACACCCGCCGGGCGTCGTCGGCGCTGCCCAGCCGCCACAACAGCGCATCGGGTTTCAGGCGCGCGCCGTGACATGCCGGGCAGGGGTTGTAGGCCCGGTACTTGGACAGCAGCACCCGGATATGCATCCGGTAGCTCTTGGTCTCGAGCCAGTCGAAAAAGCGCTGGGCGCCGTACCACACCCCCTCGTCCCAGTCGCCCTCGCCTTCCAGCACCCAGCGCTGCTGGGCCCTGGTGAGGCGCCGCCAGGGCACATCGGTGGGAATGCCCCGCCGCCGGGCGAAGCGCATCAGGTCCCGCTGGCACTCGCGGTAGCTGTCGGTCTGCCAGGGCTTGACGGCGCCTTCGGCGAGGGTGCGACTGGCATCGGGAACCACCAGGGCGTAATCGATGCCCATGGTGCGGCCGAAACCCCGGCAGGTCCCGCAGGCCCCGATGGGGGAGTTGAAGGAGAACAGGCTGGGCAGCGGCTCCTGGTAGTGGATGTCGCAGTCCGGGCAGTGCAGGTCCGAGGAGAAGCGCCACGGCGCCAGGGGCTCGCGGGCGGCGTCCAGGGGATAGACGATGAGCCGGCCGCGACCGTGCTCCAGGGCGGCTTCCACGGCCTCTGTCAGACGCTCACGCCGGTCGGGCGTGACCCGCACCCGGTCCTGTATCACTTCCAGCGACCGTCCCCTGCTGCGGTGCAGACGCGTGTATCCCTGCTGAGCAAGCAGGCCCTTCACTTCCGTCGCCGAGAAATTTTCCGGAACGTTGACGGGAAAGGTGATGAGCACACCGGACTGCGCTTCGGCGGCGCGCGCCAGCAGCGCGTCCACGACGCTGTCCGGGGTATCCCGGTGCACCGGTCGACCACAGCCCCGGCAATACAACCGCGCTGCCCGGGCGAACAGCAGCTTGAGGTGGTCGTTGAGCTCGGTCATGGTGCCGACCGTGGAGCGCGAGGTGCGTACCGGGTTGGTCTGGTCGATGGCGATGGCCGGCGGGATGCCCTCGATGCGGTCCACCTGGGGTTTGTCCATGCGGTCCAGGAACTGACGGGCGTAGGGCGAGAAGGTCTCCACGTACCGACGCTGGCCCTCGGCATAGACGGTGTCGAAAGCCAGGGACGACTTGCCGGAGCCGCTCACGCCGGTGACCACCACCAGCTCGTTCAAGGGCAGCCGTACGGTGAGGCCCTTCAGGTTGTTCTGACGGGCGCCTTCCAAGTAGATGAAATCGTTGGACATCGGGAACCGATTCTGACCAGGGGAAAGCCGGGGCGGAGCGCCGGTGGGGCAGATATTACTGCACGCAGGCCGTGATGGGCGAGGGCCAGAGGGCCGTTTTCCTACGACAGAACGGGCCGCCACCGGCCCAACGAGGCGCCCCCACCGGCTATGCTCGGGGTGCAGTGATCTCTCCCCGAGATTCACGGAGCCTGGCAGCAGGGACGCTCCTCACCCCCCGGCGCGGTCCGTATAAACCCGGCGTTCGGTTGCGCTATAATCCCCGACGTTTTGTTCATGAGCAGCCGGAAGCCCTGACTCCCGTCCGACGTGGCCGTGCCGAACCAAAAGCGATTCCCGCAGGCCGCGCCGGTGCCCAAGCGCCCGTCGCGGCATCCGGTCTGCCGAACGTGAATGCCCCTTCCCGAGCCCGGTCGGCGGATGCCGGTCACCCGAACCCCCGCGAACCCGAGAACCGGCGCCTGCTTGCGCTGAGTCTGACAGCCCTGGGGGTGGTCTACGGCGATATCGGCACCAGCCCTCTGTACGCCATACGCCAATGCTTCTTCGGCAGCGGCGCGGTGAGTGTGACCCCGGCCAATGTGCTGGGCGTGCTGTCCCTCATCTTCTGGGCCCTGGTGCTGGTCATCTCGGTGAAATACCTGATCTTCGTGATGCGGGCGGACAACCACGGCGAGGGCGGCATCCTGGCTCTGCTGGCATTGCTGGACCCCTGGCAGAGCCGACGCCCCCGGCGCAACATGGCCGCCCTGATCATCATGGGCGTGTTCGGCGCGGCGTTGCTGTACGGCGACGGTATGATCACCCCGGCCATCTCGGTGCTGAGCGCGGTGGAAGGCCTGAAGGTGGCCGCACCCGTACTGGAGCCGTTCGTGATTCCCATCACCATCGCGGTGCTGATCGGGCTGTTTCTCACCCAGAAGCACGGCACCGCGCGTATCGGCAGCGTGTTCGGTCCCATCATGGTGTTCTGGTTTCTCATCCTCGCTGTGCTGGGCGTGCGCGGCATCATGCGCAACCCCCATGTGCTGGCGGCCATCGATCCGCTGCACGCCATCGCCTTCTTCTTCGAGAACCCGCCTGAGTCCTATCTGGTGCTGGGCGGGGTGTTCCTGGTGGTGACCGGCGGCGAAGCCCTCTATGCGGACATGGGCCACTTCGGGCCGCGCCCGATCCGCCTGGCCTGGTTCGGGCTGGTGCTGCCGGCGCTGCTGCTCAACTATTTCGGCCAGGGCGCGCTCATTCTCGATCACCCCCACAGCGCCATTCATCCTTTCTACAATCTGGTGCCCCACTGGGCCGTGTACCCGATGGTGATGCTGGCCACCGTGGTCACGGTGATCGCCTCCCAGGCGGTGATTTCAGGCACCTTTTCCCTCACCCGTCAGGCCGTACAGCTGGGCCAGAGCCCGCGCATGTCCATCGTGCAGACCTCCTCGGACGAAATCGGCCAGATCTACATTCCGGACATCAACTGGTTGCTGATGATCGCCACCGTGGCGCTGGTCATCGGCTTCGGTTCGTCCTCCAATCTGGCAGCGGCCTATGGCGTGGCCGTGAGCGCCACCATGGTGATAACCACCGTGCTGGCCTACGTGGTCATGCGCAAGCTGTGGAAGTGGGGCGCCGTGCCGGCAATGGGATTGTCGGCCCTGTTCCTGGTGGGCGACCTGTCGTTCTTCGGGGCCAACCTGTTCAAGATCAATGACGGCGGCTGGTTTCCACTGCTGGTGGGCGGGCTGGTGCTGCTGCTGATGATGACCTGGCGCCGGGGCCGCGACCTGCTCCACGATCAGATCCATGAGCGCTCCATGCCCATCGACGCTTTTCTGACCAGCATCGAGAACTACGGTCCCACCCGGGTGCCGGGCACGGGCGTGTTCCTCACCAATCCGGGCAACGACGTGCCCGGCGGCCTGCTCCATCATCTGAAGCTCAATCAGGTCCTGCACCAGCAGGTACTGCTGCTCACCGCGGTCACCGAAGAGGTGCCGCGGGTGCCGGCCAGCGAGCGCCTGGAAGTCACCGCGCTCAAGTGCGGTTTCTACCGGGTGTTCGTCCACTACGGGTTCATGCAGAGCCCCAATCTGCCCGTAGCCATCAAGCTCTGCCAGGACCTGCGACTGATCCCCGATCTGGACGCGGCCGTGACCGTCTACTACGCGGACCGCTCCACCCTGGTCACCACGGCACGCGGCAAAGGCATGCGCCCCTGGCGCAAACGGCTGTTCGCCTTCATGTCGCGCAATTCCCTGCGGGCGGTGGAGTACTATCGCCTGCCTCCGGGACGATCGGTGGAACTGGGGATACAAATCGAGATCTGAGGACGGTAGATCACCCGGCGACATCGACAAGGAGGAGTGCTCATGTTCATGGTAGCCAACCGGGTTTATGTGGCATCAGGCTGGGAAGAGCAGTTCGAGGAACGCTTCCGCAAGCGCGCGGGGCGCATCGAGCAGCAGCCGGGATTTGTACGCATGGAGGTCCTCAGGCCGGTGAGCGAGGATACCCCCTACGTGGTGAACACGGCCTGGGAAGACGAAGCGGCGTTTCGCTCCTGGATCGGCAGCGCCGACTTCAAGGATGCCCATGCCAATCCGCTGCCCAGGGAGGCGTTCAGCGCGGAAGGCAAGCTGGAGCAATATCAGACCGTCGTCTCGGCGGCTCGCTCCGACTAGGGCCGCATTGGCGACAGTCGGCCCTGCGCTCCGACGCCTGACCGATGAGGCCTGTGGACCGGCTGAGAGGCACAG
>DATFML010000418.1:0-12743 GCA_035266965.1 Gammaproteobacteria bacterium | reverse complement strand
GGCGGCCAGATCGAAACGCATCTGGTAGCCGAATACGCTCAGGGTCCCCGTACCGGTGCGGTCCTCTTTGCGGCAGCCATGATCACGCACATGACGCATCAGATCCAGATACTGCTTCACGACGAATAACCCCTATGCATGCACGGCCCGCAACGGCGTTCAGCCGGCGTCGGCGACGCCCGCCGGCTTGTGGCGATAAGCCCACCACAGAAACCCCGCGCCGAGCAGAATCATGGGAAGGGACAGCACCTGCCCCATGGTAACCCAACCGAACGCGAGATAGCCCAACTGTGGATCCGGCAGGCGCACGAACTCCACGGCGAAGCGGAAAATACCGTAGCAGAGCAGGAACATGCCCGAAACCGCCATGGTCGGCCGAGGCTTGCGCGAATACAACCACAGGATGATGAACAGGGCGACGCCTTCCAGCAGAAATTCATACAGCTGGGAAGGCTGATGGGGCGGACTGAAACCGCTGGTACGCCCACCGCAGTATTCCCAGAAACGCGAGCAGGGCAGGCGCATGCTCCAGGGCAGATCGGCCACCTTGCCCCACAGCTCGCCGTTGATGAAATTGCCGATGCGGCCGGCACCCAGTCCGATGGGCACCAGCGGCGCGATGAAATCGGTGACCTGGAAAAACCCGCGCCCCGTGCGCCGCCCGTACAGCCATACCGCCAGCAGCACACCGATCAGGCCGCCGTGGAAGGACATGCCCCCCTGCCAGACCTTGAAGATGACCAACGGATGCGCGATGAAGTCCGGCAGGTTGTAGAAAAGCGTGTAGCCGATGCGCCCGCCCAGCACCACCCCCAGGGCGGCGTAGAAGAGCAGATCGCCGATCTCCTCGGGCTGCCAGCCGGAGCCGGGGCGTTTGGCACGTCGGGTGCCCAACCACCAGCCGGCAATGAATCCCACCAGGTACATCAGGCCGTACCAATGCACGGCCAGGGGTCCGATACTTACCGCTATAGGATCGATGTCCGGATAAGTCAGCATGTCAGCTTCGCGTTAGATGTGAACAGGCAACAGGGACGGGATACGGCTGTTGGCGCGCCATTGTACACGGTCCCATGGACGGGCAGGTAATGGAACGCGGAGTGTGACGCCAGCGTAAGGACGGGGACGGATATCAGATGGGCGGGTGGCGGACCGAGGCCCGACGGCGGCAGGCGCAATCGATCAGCGCGGCCGCGTCGGGGCCGTCGTCGGGATACACCGCGATGCCGGCCGACGCGGCCGCGTAGCTCTGCAGCACGGCGAGCAGACTCGCTGCAATCAGCTGCGCTTCGGTGCAACAGGCACCGCCCAGCAGCACGGCATAATCGAGATCGTCCAGGCGCACCAGAATGTCCGATTCACCCAGCAGCCGCTGCATGGCCGAGATCATCCGATGCCGGGAATCCACCGGAAAGCGCCGTGCCGACGGATCCACGCCGTCCAGCCCGAGCAGCAGCAGCCCCAGCGGCTGTTGCGCCGCCCGGGCCAGCTTCATCAGTTCCTGGATCTGCTCGCACAACAGGCGCTGATTGGGCGGGTTGCACGGATAAGGCGACGCCGGGCCGCCGCCCGTTTCGAGAGCGTCAGGTACCGCCAGCCCCTTGGGTTCCATCCAAGTCTCCTCACGCAGTCTGCGCGGCGTGCTGTCATGGTGGACCGACAGTCGGTCGCCGGCGCCTGCGGGCCGTCCTGGCCGCAACGCCGCCGACCCTGCACCTGAACTTACGAATCCGACGAACGCAGAGTCAGTAACAACGGTTACATAGATTCTTCACGCACCAGGCGGGCCAGCGCTTCCTGGGAGAGCAGCTCGATCTGACCTCGATGCAGACGCACGCAGCCCATGCGTTCGAAGACCTTCAGCAGCCGACTGACCACCTCCCGGGTGGTACCGAGCTCGCTGGCGAGTTCCTGATGGGTCATGCGCACCACACGGCAGTTGCGCTGTCCGAACATCTGGCCCAACAGGCAGGCCAGACGCAGGTCCAGGCTCTGAAAGGTGACCTGTTCCACCAGCCGCATCATGTCATTCAGGCGCCGTGACATGGTGGTCAGAATCACGCGGCGGAAGGCGTCCGACCGGGCCATGGCCTGGTCGAAGTAAAGCAGGGGAATACTCACTGCCTGCACCGGTTCCTCGGTCACCACTTCGGCGGAGTAGGCATTGCCCTCAAGCAGATTGCTGAGGGTCAGAATGCAGATCTCGCCGGCGCAGGTGCGGTACAGCAGGATCTCGCGGCCGTTCTCGCCCGTCTTGTAGACCCTGATGGTCCCTTCCACGATAAGCAGAAAGTTCTGGCAGGGGTCGCCTTCGCGCACCACCACCATGCCGGCCGGCAGCGTCATGGAACGGGCAGCCTGCACGGCCTCACCCCAGGCGCTGTCGGTAATGCCGTGGAGCTCCGGGAATGCCGAAAGCCAGGCGGCATCGCCGCCCTCGGTGCTGGGAACCATGTTCATCCTCCCTCCTCGATGCCTATGGGACCACGGAACCGGCGACAACGGTGAAGCCGTTGCATCCTGTGTTGAAGCCGGACACCCGAACAGTCGTCACATCTGGCCGCTCGTCCGTAAGAGCCGCCAGGCGCATCCCACCGGCCGCCACCCTCTTCGGCCGATGTCCGAAGCCGCCGAGCCATTCGCCTGCCGACCGGTCGGACTCCTGTACGCCCGCCTATTTTCCACCGCTTTTGCGGTTGATTACCAGCCCGCTGACAGTGCAGCGTCAAGCAACTGTTTGCGGGTGCCGCAGCCGGGGCGTGGCGACCCCCGGTCAGGCCGGCAGCAGCCGGCAGTACAAGGCCTTCAGGTACTCGGTTTCGGGAATCGCCGGGTGGACGGGATGGTCCGGGGACTGGCGGCCCCGATCCAGGATCTGCAGGGCACGGTCCAGATGGCGGGCGCTCTGCAGCAGGATGCGCTGCAGGCGCTGGGTCTCCAGATGGAACGAGCAGGACGCGGAAATCAGCGTGCCGTCCCGGGACAGCACCTGCATGGCCATCTGATTGAGACGCTGATAGGCTTCCGCCCCCGCATCGAGATCCTTGCGGCGTTTGATGAACGCCGGAGGGTCCAGTATCACCACGTCGAACTGTTCGCGGCGCTCGCGCAGATCCTTGAGCACCGCAAAGGCATCGCCCCGGAGCGTATGCACGGTGCCGGCCACGCCGTTGCGCCGGGCGTTGGCGGCCACCGCATCCAGCGCCGTCTGGGAGGCGTCCACGCAATGCACCTCCGTTGCGCCGGCGAGCGCCGCCTCGATGCCCCAGGCGCCCACGTAGCTGAACAGATCCAGAACGCGGCACCCCCTGACGTAGGCCGTCATGCGCGCACGATTGTCACGCTGGTCGTAGAACCAGCCGGTCTTCTGGCCGCCGCCGAGGGGCGCTTGAAAGACGGCGCCGTTCTCCGGCACGTCCACGGACTCCGGCACCTCGCCCAGGGCTTCCACGTAGCTGTCCAGACCCTCCATGGACCGCACGGGCGTGTCGTTGCGCAGCAGGATGCCCCGCGGCTTCAACACCCGATCCAGGGCTTCGACGATCCGGTCCCTGGCCCGCTCCATGCCGGCAGTGGTGATCTGCACCACCAGCACGTCGGCGAACCGGTCCACCACCAGCCCCGGAAGACCGTCGCCTTCGCCGTACACCAGGCGATAGCAGGGCGCGTCGAACAACCGTTGCCTGAGGGACAGGGCGACATTCAACCGGTGCACCAGCAGGGAGCGATCCAGGCACTGGGACGGATCCCGGCTGACCAGGCGTGCACAGATGAGCGAGTGGGGATTGACGTAGCCGCAGCCGAGTGGCTTGCCGTTATGGGCCTGGATCTGCACCGGCTGGCCCGGCTCGAAGTTGGACAGCGGCGTAGCGCCTGTGTCCACCTCGTTGCTGTAGACCCACAGGTGCCCTGCCCGCAGCCGGCGCTCCTCGCGCTTCTTCAGACGCAGCGGATCCGGGGCGGCCCCGGCGTCGTTGCCGGAGGGCATGGAAGGCGGCATGGGTGATCTCCAGTGGCAGGGCAGTCCCCGAGTCTAAACGCTGAGCACCCGGGTGCGAACCCTCATGGATGACCGCAAGACCGCCGCAGCCGGGAACCGCCGGGAGGCGTTGTCAGCCCCGGCCGGATCCGGCCGCTTCGGCCACCGGGTCCGCCGCGTGCGAACGGGCTTGCGGGGCAGCCGCAGCCACCGTGGCGCACTCGCGGAAGATGCGCTTGTCGCAGGTGCGGCAGCGCTCGCGGTCGAGCTGCTGGAAGATGGCGGCGATGGCCTCGGCCTTGGTGTCGAAGATATTTTCCCGGCCGATGTCGTCGATGTACCCGCCGCGCTTGAAGGGCTCGCACACGCCTTCCTTGACCTTGCACAGATACAGGCCTCCACCCAGAGCGCGACGTTTCTTGGCCTCCACGGCCAGCATTTCGGCGCCGGCCACATCGATGAAGTTGATGCCGCTGGCGATGATCAGCACATGCCGGCGCTCCGGGTCCTGCTGATCGAAGCGGTGCAGAGTTTCGGCCACGTGATTCACCGCCCCGAAGAACAACGAACCGTCGATGCGCACGATGCGCAGTTGCGGGCATTGGGGCAGGTCGGCGCCGGTGCCCATCTGGTGCTTGGGCGTGGCCGGGTCCGGTGCGACGGTGTAGATGCGGGGTCGGGCGGTGCGGTTGAGATACAGCACCAGGGACAGGATCACGCCCACGTAGATGGCGAACTCCAGTTCCACGAACAGGGTGGCGAAGAAGGTGACCACCAGCACCACCGCATCGGAACGGGTGGTCTTGAGGATGAGCTTGATATGGTGGAAATCGATCAGGTTGTAGGCCACCAGCAGGATGATGCCCGCCATGGCCGCAATGGGCAGGTAGGCGGTCAGGGGCGCAATCAGCAGCAGAATCGCCGCCAGGGACACGGCCGCGAAGATCGCCGCCATGGGCGTTTTGGCGCCGGCCTGGTAGTTGATGCCGGAACGGGTGAAGGAGCCGGAGCCGGCATAGGCGGAGAAGAAGCTGCCCACCATGTTGGAAAGGCCCTGCCCCAGGAACTCCTGATTGCCGTCGATGCGCTGATGGGAGCGGGTGGCGATGGACCGGCCGATGGACACGGCCTCGATCAGGCCCAGCATGGCGATGGCCAAAGCGCCGCCGGCCAGCTGCTTGATGGTGGCCAGGGAGAAGTCCGGGGTGGACAGCGGCGGCAGGTGGGCCGGCAGCGATCCCACCAGCCGCACGCCGTGCTCCTGCCCCCCCAGGGCCAGGCTCACCAGGCTGCCGAGGATCATGGCCAGCAGCATGCCCGGCCAGCGCGGACGATACAGCTTCAAGACGATGGCGGCCGCCAGGGTCACGGTGGCGACGGCCGCCACATACCAATTGATCTCGGGAACCTTGTGGATGATCTCCATCCAGGTGTGCAGGAACGACTCGCCCGAGGGGACTTTCACGCCCAGGTAGTGCTTGAGCTGGCTGGTGGCGATGAGAATGGCGGCCCCCGCCGTGAAGCCCACCACCACGCTGTGGGAGATGAAATTCACCAGCGCCCCCATGCGCGCCAGTCCCAGCGCCAGCTGGTAGACGCCGGCCAGGAACGTCAGGGTCAGGGCAAGGCGTATGAACTCGGCGCTGCCGGGCTCGGCAAAGCCGCTGAGGGTGCTGAACACCACGATGGAAATGGCGGTGGTGGGACCGGAAATCAGGTGCCGTGACGAACCGAACAGGGCGGCGACGATGGGCGTGACGATGGCGGTGTACAGGCCGTACTCGGGCGGCATGCCGGCGATCATGGCGAACGCGACGCCCTGGGGAAGGACGATCACCGCGCCGGTCAGACCGGCGAGCAGGTCGTTGCGGATTGTCGTCCTGTCGACTGTCGGCCACCAGATCAGAAAGGGAAAAATCCGGTGCCAGAAGGTATTGGCGGGCTGCGTCGACTTCACTCCCTGGGTCCCCTTGCGAACCTCCGGCAGCGGCTCTCCGGAGGAAATGTCAAGTCAAAGTCAATTTATAATGATACTGGAAAATGCCTCCCGACGGTATCGGACAGTGACTTCGGCGCGCCCAACGAGGCCCCTTCCCCATCAATCCAATCATAATCCAGTTGGCCGAAAATGCGGGGGCAGCGGGCGGCGTGGCAGACCCGACCCGCAGACAGGAAGGGCCTGATCCGGTATAGTTGACCAAATCTGTCGGGAATTAAACGGCCAACGGAACGCAATGACACAGAACGCAACGGAACAAGGCAATCACCTCGCCGGCGAAACCAGCCCCTATCTGCTCCAGCACGCGCACAATCCGGTGCAGTGGTACCCCTGGGGACCCGAAGCATTGGACAGGGCCCGCCGGGAGAACAAGCCCATTCTGCTGTCGGTGGGCTACTCGGCCTGCCACTGGTGCCATGTGATGGCCCACGAATCCTTCGAGGACCCGGACACCGCCGAGGTGATGAACCGCCTGTTCGTGAACATCAAGGTGGATCGCGAGGAGCGCCCGGACCTGGACCGCATCTACCAGACCGCCCACATGCTGCTCACCCAGCGTCCCGGCGGCTGGCCCCTGACCCTGTTCCTGACGCCGGACGATCAGGTGCCCTTCTTTGCCGGCACCTATTTCCCCCGCGAACCGCGCCACGGTCTGCCCGCCTTCAAAGACCTGCTGGTGCGCATCGCCGAGGTGTGCGAGCAGCGCGAGGACGACATCCGCCAGCAGAACCGGTCCCTGGTGGAAGCCCTGCAGTCCATGAACGGCGCCGGCGCCGCGCCCGGCGAACCCGGCCCCATGCCCCTGGATGTGGCCCGCCAGCAGTTGGAGAAGAGTTTCGACGACCGGCTGGGAGGTTTCGGTCAGGCACCGAAGTTTCCCCACGCCACCAACATCGAGCGCCTGCTGCGCCACTGGGCCGGCTCCCAGGATCAGCAGACCGGCGACCTTCGGGCGTTGGAAATGGCCACCTTCACCCTGCGCCGCATGGCCCTGGGCGGCATCTACGACCAGCTGGGGGGCGGCTTCTGCCGCTATTCGGTGGACGACCAGTGGATGATCCCCCACTTCGAGAAGATGCTCTACGACAACGGCCCGCTGCTGGCGCTGTACGCCCAGGCGTGGTCCGCCACCGGCGACCCCCTGTTCCAGCGGGTGGCGGTGGAAACGGGACATTGGGTCATGCGGGAAATGCAGTCGCCGGCGGGCGGCTACTACTCCAGCCTGGACGCGGACTCCGAAGGCGAGGAAGGCCGGTTCTACGTCTGGAGCGACGCAGAGGTGCGCTCCCTGCTCAACGATGACGACTACGCCCTGTTCGCTCGCCGCTTCGGCCTGGACGGGGCGCCCAATTTCGAAGGCAAGTGGCACCTGCATGTCCATCGTGAGATGGACGAGCTGGCCCGGGAGTTCGGCCAGCCCGCCGACGAGTTGGAGCAACGCCTGGACGCCGCCCGCCAGGTGCTGCTGGAAAATCGCAACGTACGCGTGTGGCCGGGGCGCGACGACAAGGTCCTGACCTCCTGGAACGGCCTGATGATCAAGGGCATGGCCATAGCCGGCCGGCACCTCAACCAGCCGGAGTTCGTGGCCTCCGCCGAGCGGGCGCTGGATTTCGTGCGCGCAACGCTCTGGCGCGACGGTCGCCTGCTGGCCACCTGGCGGGAAGACCGCGCCCAGCTGGATGCCTATCTGGACGACTACGTGTTCATGATCGACGCCGTGCTGGAGCTGCTGCAGGCCCGCTGGCGGGACGGCGACCTGAGCTTCGCCATGGAACTGGCGGATACGGTGCTGGCCCATTTCCGGGATCCCAACGGCGGCTTCTTCTTCACGGCGGACGATCACGAGACCCTCATCCAGCGCCCCAAACCCCTGCCGGACGAGTCCACGCCATCGGGCAACGGCGTGGCCGCCTACGTGCTGGGCCGGCTGGGCCACCTGCTGGGGGAAACCCGCTACCTGGACGCCGCCGCCGACACCCTCAAGGCGGCCTGGTCCGGCATCGAGCAGGCCCCGTTCGGCCACACCAGCCTGCTGCTGGCCCTGGAGGAATACCTGTTTCCGCCTCAGATACTGGTGCTGCGGGGGGATCCCGCGGCCCTGTGGGACTGGCAGGACCGGGCGGTGCGGCCCTATGCGCCGCGGCGTCTGACCCTGGCCATTCCCACCGAAGCCCGCGACCTGCCGGGACTGCTGGCCGCACGCACGGGCGGCCCCGAACCGGTGGGCTATCTGTGCAGCGGTACCGCCTGTTCGGCGCCCACCGACCGCCTGGAAATGTTGGAAGCGGACCTGCGCGCCATGGAAGCGCGCGCGATGTCCTGAGAGGGCAACCCTCCACTGTCGCCGCATCCAGGGACGGCTACAATAGGCTGCGTCGCTTCCGAATCCCGACCTGTCCACGCAGAGCCCCGACTGACCCCATGAGTACCACCGAACCGCGAAAGACCCCCAAGACTCTCGCCGATCTCATCCGTGAAGCCCGCAGCCGCATCCGCGAGCTGAGCGCCGACGAGCTGGAGGAAATGATCGACGAGCGCGAAGACCTGCTGCTGGTGGACGTGCGCGAGGCCGACGAATACCACGCCGGACATATTCCCAAGGCCCTGCTGATTCCCCGGGGCATGCTGGAAGGTGCGGCCGACCCAAACAACAAGCACCGCCTGGAAGCCCTGTACAGCGCGCGTCAGCGTCCCGTGGTGCTCTATTGCGAAACCGGCGCACGCAGCGCCCTGGCGACCGGCACCCTGCAGGACATGGGGTTCGAGGAAGTCTACAACCTGGCCGGCGGCACCAAGATGTGGGAAGCCGAAGACCTGCCGCTGGTGCGCGACTGACTGGTCCATAGCACCGTCAGCGCGTTATCCCGGATCTGAACGGCCGGCGCGGCCGGCAGGAGAAACCCACCCCATGCCCCAACTGGTCAACGGCGTCTGGCAGGAAGAATCCTTCCAGCCGCCCCGGGAGGAAGGCCGTTTCGCCCGCACCGAAAGCGCCTTTCGCAACTGGATCACCGCCGACGGCAGCTCCGGCTTCCCCGCCGAAGCCGGACGCTACCACCTGTACGTGTCCCTGGCCTGCCCGTGGGCCCATCGCACGCTGATCTTCCGCAAACTGAAGGGGCTGGAAGACGTCATCGGCGTGTCGGTGGTGGATCCCCACATGGGCGACCGCGGCTGGTACTTCAGCGACGGTCCCGGCTGCATCCCCGACACGGTCAACGGCTTCCGGCACCTTCACGAGCTGTACACCTTGGCGCGGCCGGATTACACCGGCGAGGTACTGGTGCCGGTGCTGTGGGACAAGACCCGTCGCACCATCGTCAACAACGAGTCGTCGGAGATCATCCGCATGCTGAACGCCGAGTTCGATGCCTTCGGCAACGCGGACCTGGATTTCTACCCCGAAGCGCTGCGCGCCGACATCCATCAGGTGAACGACTTCGTCTACGAGGACGTCAACAACGGCGTGTACCGGGCCGGTTTCGCCGACACCCAGGAAGCCTACGAAGAAGCCTTCGATCAGCTCTTCGCCGCTCTGCACGACCTGGACCATCGTCTGCGCAGTCAGCGTTACCTGCTAGGCGGGCGGCTGACCGAAGCCGACTGGCGCCTGTTCACCACCCTGGTACGCTTCGATGCGGTCTACTACTCCCACTTCAAGTGCAATCTGAAGCGCCTGGTGGACTACCCGGATCTGTGGGCCTACACGCGGGAGCTGTACCAGGTGCCCGGTGTGGCCGAGACGGTGAGCATGGACCACATCAAGCGCCATTACTACACCAGTCACCCGTTCCTGAACCCCTCGGGCATCGTCCCGAAGGGACCGGACATCGACTTCACCGCGCCTCACGACCGCACCGGCGTGGGCGGCTAGCCCCGTCCCACAAAGCCCGCTTCGGAGCACCCATGGCCATCGTCGTCGAACATCTGGATCACCTGGTGCTGACCGTCGCGGATGTGGAGGCCACCTGCGCGTTCTACAGCCGGGTGCTGGGTATGGAGCCGATCACCTTCGGAGCCGGTCGCCGCGCCCTCGCCTTCGGCGCCCAGAAGATCAACCTGCACAGCGCCGGACGGGAGCTCGAACCCAAGGCGCATCGCCCCACCCCCGGCTCCGCCGATCTGTGCCTGATCACATCGACGCCCCTCGAACAGGTGACGGCACACCTGCAGGACATCGGCATCGAAATCGTGGACGGCCCGGTAATGCGCACCGGCGCGCAGGGCCCGATCCGTTCGGTCTATTTCCGCGATCCCGACGGCAATCTCATCGAACTGGCCAACGAGGCCGCGAGCCAGTGACCTGTGGCTGAGCGCAACTTCGCGCCGCAATGGCGTTGGCGATGCAAACTCCAGGCTTCAAGCTGGTGGGGATTCGAAGCACGTCTTGACCGCCAACCAACAGGGTGAGACTCGTTTGAAAGCGCCTGCTGTCGGCCAATGAACCGCCTGTCGATGATCCATGGCCGATGTCCGCTGGGCGCGTGGTAGCCGCCGTTGGCCACCGGCCCGCTCTGCCGAGGAGTGCATTGGGCCGGGCTTAGATCGGTTGGGATTCTGAGACCTGACCGCACAATCAATGTCAGAACTTTTTACAATTCCAAGCGACGGGCGACTGCGCCGATCGATACAGCTAGGAAAAATTGGCATGTTTTAGTTCTGGCATGGATCGTGCTAAACGTGGGTTCAACATCATGGGGGTAAGTTATTTGAGCGCTTGGTCGTTCGGTTCTGGCAAACCAGTTGTCGCTTCACTGCACTTGGATAACTGGACGAGAACCAAGCTCGCTGCGCCGTTGCATGCAATTCGCTTCGCAATAACCCGCGGTCGCACCGCGTAAGCCCGCGACAGTCGGTTCTTGGCCGGCAGCTGGCCCGTTGAGGTGTGGTAAGGCTTGAGCCGTCCGCAGGGCGCGGTCGCCGATCCAGAGCCGATTGTTCAACATCTATCGCCAGCGTTTTGTAATCCTAATCGAATGCATACGATATCCCCGATACAGATCAATCTTCAGTCTGAAACCGTTGGGGAGACAGGCTACCGATTGTTACCGACTTCCATTAAAATAACGCAAAATTAATAACAACTCAGCTTGGGGTTCAAATAACAATGAAACTTTTGCGGTTGGCTACAGCCGTGGCCATGGCTGTAATGAGTAGTGGGGTATCTGCCGCGGCAATTACCATTCCCGGCATGCTGTATGCGCAGTCCGTCAGCTTCGACTCTCCCGCGCCGACACTACTGTCCTATGATGAATTCAACCCCTCGCTAGGTACACTGGATAGCGTGGACATTACGTTCACTGGCTTGGCAACGATAAAAAGCCTGACACAGCCCAACGTGATCATGTCGGGTATTCTTCCCACGCCTGTTTCTTACTCTGTGCCAATCGATCTCAATCTGGGATTTGACTCCATCTCGCGCGGCTTCAAAACCACCCTGGATTCCATCGCTCCGCTTACAGTGATGGCCGATGGTGCCGGGGATGCCGCGACCACCATCATGCCGTTTTCCTTCAGTTTTACGATCGATCACAATCAGGATTATGGTGTCCCGGTTTTTGCTGATCCGGATGGATCGGGCAGCGCTTCCAGCATGATAATCAGCGCCAGCCTGGCCGATTTCCTACCGATTGATCCGTTGCTAACTGGGTTACCTATTTATACGAGCTTCACCGCGACGACTCTGTCGTTTGATCCACGAGTGAACCCATTTCTGACCACGCTGTCAGGCGCCATGCAAATCAACTACTGGTACACAAAAGAAATTCAAGTCAGTCCCGTGCCGCTGCCTGCAGCGGCCTGGCTGTTTGGTTCAGGTTTGCTTGGCCTGGTTAGCGTTGCCAGGCCCAAGAAGGCAGCGTGACGGTTACTTCAGAACCGAGGAATTGGCTACTGCGGTACCCGTTTCTATTTGTATCGATATGTCCGCCTCGTCGGCCGATTTGGACCATTGGCCTGTTGCCGCGGTAGAAAGCTGACAGGGCTTACCGGTTCACGGCGGACCAGCGTACTACTACGTAACGTTCTGGCTCGCATCAGAGCGCGAACTAGCGGACCTGATCAGCCCGTGCACCGCATATGACCCTGAAACTGATAAATTTTGGATTGGCGCAACAGTGCTGGGCTTCTAACACTCTTTGACGGATTCGGAAAAGTTGCAGAGCAATCCAAGAAGAACAGGCCGGTATTCCGGCGCCCCGGCACGTCATTCGCAGCGGAACAAGGCTATGGATCCTTCCGACCCGCGACTCGACACGACTGTCTACGGGAACGTCATTGTCAGCGAAGAGAGCGAGCCGGCCTCCGTGCATGGGACTGGCGAGGCCTCAAAGCTGTCAGGACATGGCTGGTACCCCACAGGCTGCGGTAGTGCGGGGCGAAAGGATGTTGAGTACCCCTTTGAACTGTGGGATCGACTGAGTGATTTCGGCGCCCAGTCGCTGGACCAGGCCCTGCGGTACTGTATGACGAAGATCTGCACGTGGATCGGCGCCCAGAACGCCTTCTGGATCGGCACCGCGCGCGTGGCGCAAGGCGAACCGGCGGTATTACATTCCCGATTCGACTGGCAGATGGGGCCGATAGTATCGCTGAATCAGGCCAGCACTAACCGCAGGCGGATCCGGCAATCAAGGGAAGTCTTCGTTTCAGACGATCCCGGTCAGACCAACCTCGCGATGCTTACCGAGGTCGGGCAATTCCGGGTACGTAGTCTTGGTACCGGCTTGGTGGACTTCGAGGATTTTCGCCAGACTCCCCACT
>DATFML010000417.1:0-8974 GCA_035266965.1 Gammaproteobacteria bacterium | reverse complement strand
GTGCTTTCCGTGGCGCATTTGCATTCGCCCTTCCGTGGATTCCGTGGGTTCCGTGGCTCTTCGTCAGCAATGTCCACCACCGCAACAAAAAAGGCCGGGACAAACCCGGCCTTTCGCGTTTCGCTTGTGCTGCGGGATCAGCCTTCGGCGGCACTCTGACCCTTGGCGGCTTCCTCGACGATCTTCTGCAGCTCGCCCTTCTGGTACAGCTCCATGGTGATGTCGTGGCCACCGACCAGCTCGCCGTTGATGTACAGCTGCGGGAAGGTGGGCCAGTTCGCAAAGCGAGGCAGATTCTCGAAGATCTCCGGATCGGCCAGCACGTTCACGTAGGCGAAGTCGTGACCGCACGCCTGCAGGGCCTGAGCGGTGCGGCTGGAAAAACCGCAGGAAGGCAGTTGGGGAGTACCCTTCATGAAAACAACGATGGGGTTCTCATCCACCGCCTGCTTGATCCGGTCCATTACGTCCATAGCAACATCACCTCGCTAATTCTTGAAGTCAGGGGCGCCGATTTGCCCCTTTACACTGGCGATACAGTCTACTACCCGACGGCCAGGGTTAAAATCGTATTTTTCAAGTGGGTTTAAAAATGCCTGCGGCGCAGGTAACTGTCCGAGCCATCATGGCGCTGCGCAGGCGGCGTTCTGTGGGCGCAGATCACCCGAACGGGCTCTAACGCACACCGTCCACGTTGCGCTGCAGCCAGAATTCCAGCAGTGCCAGGTGCCATAGCTTGCTGCCCTGGATGCGGGTCAAGTGCCGCTCCGGCTCGGCCAGCAGGCGCTCCACATAGGCCTGCTGATAGGTACCCCGGCGCCGGCAGGCGTCCGAGGTGAGAATCTCGCGCATGAATTCCAGGAACGGCCCACGCACATACTTCAGGGCCGGCACCGGAAAATAGCCCTTGGGCCGATCGATCACCGCATCGGGAACCAGGCCGCGGGCGATGGTCTTCAGCACATGTTTGCCACCGGACCGGGTCTTCAACTGCGGCGGCATGCGGGCGGCCAGTTCCACCAGTTCGTGGTCCAGGAAGGGAACCCGCGCCTCCAGCCCCCAGGCCATGGTCATGTTGTCCACCCGCTTCACCGGGTCGTCCACGATCAGGGTGGTCACGTCCAGGCGCAGCACCCGGTCCAGGAATTCGTCCGCCCCGGGCCGCGCCAGGCGCGCCGCGATGGCGGCGGTGGTGTAGTCGGGACCCTGCAGCTGCGGCGCCACCATCTCCAGGTATTCGTCGTGATCGCGGTCGAAGTAGTGAACCCGGAAGCGGTCCACGTCGCTGCCCTGCTCGGCATCCATGCGCGGATACCAGAAATAGCCGCCGAATACTTCGTCCGCTCCCTGTCCGCTCTGCACCACCTTCACTTCCCGGGACACCCGCTCGGCCAGCAGATAGAAGGCCACCGCGTCCTGTCCCACCATGGGCTCGGCCATGGCGTCCACCGCTTCGGGAAGGCGGCGCAGCACTTCGTCGTTGGGAATGCGGAACCTGTGGTGGTCGGTGCCGTACTGCCGGGCCACCAGGTCCGAGTATTCGAACTCGCTGCCCTTCTCCTCCGGCTGGTCCTCGAAGCCCACCGAGAAGGTGAGCAGATTCTCGGTACCACCGCGTGCCTCGGCCAGCAGGGCCACCAGCAGACTGGAGTCCAGGCCGCCGGAGAGCAGCACACCCACCGGCACGTCGGCAATCAGCCGGCGTCTCTCCACCGCGCGGCGCAGGCCGTCGTGAATGGCGTCGATCCATTCGAACTCGCTCATGGGCCGCTCGGGCCTGCAGGCCTGCAGCTCCCAGTAGCGGCGCCGGCGCTCGCGGCCGTCGGCGCTCACCGTCAGGGTGCAGCCCGGTTCCAGCTTGCGTACGCCGCGCAGCACGGTGCGCGGCGCGGGCACCACGGCGTGCAGGGTAAAATGATGATGCAATGCCACCGGGTCGAGGTCGGTGTCCACATCGCCGGCGGCCAGCAACGCCTGGGCGCTGGAGGCAAAGCGCAGGTGGCGGCGCACCCGGCTGTAGTACAGCGGCTTGATGCCGAACCGGTCGCGGGCCAGGAACAGCTGTTGGCGGGCCACGTCCCACACGCCGAAGGCGAACATGCCCTGCAGACGCTGCACGCAGTCCTCGCCCCATTCGGCGTAGGCCTTGAGAATGACTTCGCTGTCCCCGTCGGAGAAGAAGTGGTAACCCTTGGCGCCGAGCTCGGCGCGCAGATCGCGATAGTTGTAGATGGTGCCGTTGAACACCAGCGCCAGCCCCAACTCGGTGTCCACCAGGGGCTGGTTGGAGCGCGCCGAAAGATCGATGATGGCGAGACGCCGATGGCCCAGCGCCACCGGCCCGTCGGAGTGGCTGCCTTCGTGGTCCGGGCCGCGACGGGCCAGCGCATCCATCATCCGTCCGACCGTGGCCAGGTCGGGCGCATGCTGATCGAACCGCAATTCTCCGCATATGCCGCACATAGAACGAATCCTTTGAAGAGCTCAGGCCAGGGGTGGGCAAACCGCCATCAGCGAGCCACCGAGAGCTCGGAAGTCACACGCCGCACACCGGGCACGCCGCGGGCGAGGTTGACGGCCCGTTGGGCGATACGGGGACCGGACACCGTGCCGCGCAGGGTCACCACGCCGCGAAAAGTAGATACCCGGATGTCCATGGCATCGACCACCGCATCATGGACGAGACGGGAAGTCACCGCTTCGCTGATCCTGGCGTCCGCCATGAACTGCTCGTGACTGCGACCGTCCCCCGGATCGTAACCACCGGCCGGTGCCGTGCCCAATACCAACGTCCCGCACCCGCCCAGCAGAGCCAGGGACAACGATCCTGCCACCACTTTCACGAACCCTCTCAAAGGCCCTCTCCCATAAGGTTCACACCACCCGCCCCAAAAAGGGGGTCGGCAAAAAGGGGGTCGGTGACAAATGATTCTCATTTGTCACCGACCCCCTTTTTGGTTCTGTTCCTGTCCGCGGCCACCGCCGCCCGGGGTGCACAGCGTCAGATGCCCCCCGGCGGCCAGATGTAGAGTGACCTTGGAGGGCAGCACCTCGGTGCCCCGCGCCGGTTTTCGCCGGCCAGGCCCGCTGCGCCTCCCTGCAAATCCCGCCGCCGGTGGCGGCCCCCGAAAAAGGGGTCGGTGACAAATGATTCTCATTTGTCACCGACCCCTTTTTCGGTTCTGTTCCTGTCCCCAGCCACCGCCGCCCGGGGTGCACAGCGTCAGCCGCTCCCCGGCGGCCAGTTGCAGGGTGACCTTGGGCGGCAGCATCTCACTGCCGCGCCGGTTTTCACCGGCCAGGCCGGCTGCCCCTCCCTGCAGCCCCCACGGCCGGTGGCGGCGACGCTCGGTGAGCAGCGTCACCGTCGCCGGTTCAAGAAACTCGAATTCCCGTATCAGGCCGTCGCCGCCCCGATGCAGACCCCGGCCGCCGGAGCCGCGCCGCAGACCATACCGGCGCACCCGCACAGGGTAGGTCATCTCCAGCACCTCCACCGGCGTATTACGGGTATTGGTCATGTGGCTCTGCACGCCACTGAGCCCGTCCCGCTGCGGACCGGCGCCCATGCCGCCGCCCGCGGTCTCGTAGTAGTCCCAGGAGCGATCCTCTGTCCGGGCACCCATGGCCAGGTTGTTCATGGTGCCCTGGCTGGCGGCCGGAATGCGATCGGGCAGCGCCTGGGCCAGTGCGCCCAGCACCACATCCACCACCCGGCTGCTGGTCTCCACGTTGCCGGCGGCCACCGCCGCAGGCCGGCGGGCATTCAACAGGCTGCCCGCCGGCGCATGCACGGTGAGGGGGCTGAAGGTGCCGGCGCAGGCGGGCGTCTGTTCGGGCATCAGACAACGAAACGCGTAGTATACGCCCGCCGCCGCCACCGACAGGGGACAGTTGATATTCCCCGCTACCTGGTCGCCGGTACCGGTGAAGTCCACATGGGCGCGACCTTCACCGATCTCCACCGCGCACACGATGGGAATGTCCCGCTGCCCCGTGCCGTCGTCGTCCATCAGGTCCCGGAACACATAGCGGCCCGCAGGAACATCACCCAGGGCATTGGCCGCCAGTCGCGCCCCGTAGGCATTGAGCGCGTCCAACGCCCCACTGTAGCGGGCCGTCCCCATGGTTGCGGCCAGTTCGGCGAGACGGGCGACGCCGGCGCGGTTGGCACTGATCTGGGCGGCAAAATCGCCTTGGGCGTGAGCCGGGTTGGCGGTCGCACCGGTGATGGAGCCGAGCAGCCGCTCATCCAATGCCCCGCGGCGCAGCAGATAGGACGGCGCGATCACCATGCCTTCCTCCTGCAGGGTGCGGGAAATGGGCATGGAGCCGGGCGTGCTGGCGCCGATGTCGGCATGGTGCGCCCGGTTGGCGACGAAGCCGATGCAGGCGTGTTCCGCGAACACCGGCGCGATCAACGTCACGTCGGGAAGATGGGTGCCGCCCAGATAGGGATCGTTGACCACCACCATGTCGCCGGCCGACCACTGCTGGCCCTGCACCAGATCCGCCATGGCGTAGGCCATGCTGCCCAGGTGCACCGGAATGTGCGCGGCCTGGGCGCACAGACGTCCATCCGTATCGAACACCGCGCAGGAAAAATCCAGTCGATCGCGGATATTGGGCGACAGGGCGGCGCGCCGCAGCACGGCACCCATCTCGTCGCACACCGCCTCGATGCGGCTGGAAAAAATGCTGAGCTCGATCGGATCCACCGGCGTCTCCCGCAGTCTGCGGCGCCCATTGTACCCACCGGTCCGCGGCTGCGCAGGGCGTGGGGTGTATTGAAATATTGCCGGCGCTGCCCTATGCTCCTTTACCTTACCAATTTAGTCATATATTCGGCGTTCGCTGCGTTCCGGCCACCAGCAAAAGAGGGCCTGCGCTGCTACCCTCCTAATTATCGAGGGACGCCACCACTGCTTGCCGGCCAGGCCGCCCGCCTCGGGGCCGGATGGACCCAGGCCAGGGCAGGCATCAACCACGCGTTGCCGATGCGATGCCCCGGCCGACACGGCCGGGGCGGGCTGCCGTATTACGAGGATGCGTCGCCGTCGGCCCGTGGGCCGACCGGCTGACGGCATGCAGGGGTCCCGCGGGATCCGACTGCGCGAGTTTCCATAACCACGCACGAAGAAAAGGAGGGCACCATGCCATTTGAACTTCCCCCACTGCCGTACGAGAAAAACGGTCTCGAGCCTCACATTTCGGCGGAGACCCTGGAGTACCACTACGGCAAGCATCACGCCACCTACGTCAACAACCTGAACAACCTGACCAAGGGGACCGAGCACGAAAACGCGTCCCTGGAAGACATCATCGTCAAGACCAAGTCCGGCCCGATCTTCAACAACGCGGCCCAGACCTGGAACCACACCTTCTACTGGAACTGCCTGAGCCCCAACGGCGGCGGCGCCCCCAGCGGCGACCTGGGCGCGGCCATCGACAAGACCTTCGGCTCTTTCGAGAAGTTCAAGGAAGAGTTCACCAAGGCGTCGGTGACCACCTTCGGCTCCGGCTGGGGCTGGCTGGTGAAGAAGGCCGACGGCTCTCTGGCCATTGCCAGCACCAGCAACGCCGGCAACCCGCTCACCGACGGCGATACCCCGCTGATGACCTGCGATGTATGGGAACACGCCTATTACATCGACTACCGCAACGCCCGACCCAAGTATCTCGAGGCGTTCTGGAACCTGGTCAACTGGGACTTCGTGGCCGGCAACCTGGGCGGCTGACCCGGCACCGGCTCCCTCCGATGCCCTGCCCGGCGCCCGCCGGACAGGGCATTTTTTGTTCCCTTTTGATTTGCCACCACCGCCGCAACGGGATATTATTTCTTTTTACGGCGGTCTCTCGTGGGGCTGCCTTTTGTTTTTGGGAACCCACGTTTGGCAATGAGCGAAGTGTTGATGTCCACGTACGCCAGACTCCCGGTCAGCTTCGAGCGGGGCGAGGGCGCATGGTTGTGGGATACCGACGGCCGGCAGTACCTGGATGTGCTGAGCGGCATCGCGGTGTGCGGGCTCGGCCACGCGCATCCGGCGGTTACCCGCGCACTGTGCGAGCAGGCGGCGCGTCTCGTACATACCTCCAACCTCTACGGCATTCCTCTGCAGGAGGAACTGGCGCGCCAGCTGATGCGCATCAGCGGCATGGAGCGCGCGTTCTTCTGCAACTCCGGCGCCGAAGCCAATGAAGCGGCCATCAAGCTGGCCCGCCTGTACGGTCACCGCCGGGAGGTCGCCAACCCCACCGTGGCGGTCATGGAAGGCAGCTTTCACGGACGCACCCTCGCCACCTTGAGCGCCACCGGCAGCCGCAAGGTGCAGGCCGGCTTCGAGCCGCTGGTGAAGGGCTTTGTCCGCGTGCCCTACGACGATCTCGAAGCCCTCGCCAACGTGGCGCGCAACAGCAAGGACGTGGTGGCCGTGCTGGTGGAACCCATCCAGGGCGAAGGCGGGGTGCGCATCCCCGACCCCGGTTATCTGGCAGGCATCCGCGCACTGTGCGACGAGTACGAATGGCTGATGATGGTGGACGAGATACAGACCGGCATGGGCCGCAGCGGCCACTGGTTCTCCTATCAGCATGCCGACCTGCTTCCCGATGTGGTGACCCTGGCCAAAGGCCTGGGCAACGGCGTGCCCATCGGCGCCTGCCTGGCCCGCAGCGCGGCCGCGGGGGTGTTCCAGCCCGGCAGCCACGGCTCCACCTTCGGCGGCAATCCGCTGGCGGCCAGTGCCGGGCTCGCCGTCATCCACACCCTGGAAGAGCAGCAACTGCCGGCCCGCGCGGCGGCCCTGGGCGAACGCCTGCGGGATGGTTTCAACAAGGCGCTGGACGGCCTGCAGGGCGTGGTCGAGATACGGGGCCAGGGCCTGCTGATCGGCATCGAGCTGGATCGGCCCTGCAGGGAGCTGGTGCCCCAGGCGCTGGACCGGGGCCTGCTCATCAATGTCACCGCAGACAGGATCGTGCGGCTGCTGCCGCCGCTGATCCTGGACGACGCACAGACCGATCGCGTAGTGCACGACGTCAGCGATCTGATCCGCGCTTTCCTGGCCCAGGCCTGAACACCATGACCGTGCGTCACTTCCTTACGTTGCTGGACCTCTCACCCGATGAGCTGCGGGCCTTGGTGCATCGCGCCATCGAGCTCAAGGCCATGCTGCGCAGCGGCGAGCTGTACGAACCCATGAGGGGCAAGGTGCTCGCCATGGTGTTCGAGAAATCCTCGACCCGCACCCGGGTGTCCTTCGAAGCCGGCATGGCCCAGTTGGGCGGGCATGCCCTGTTCCTCTCGCCCCGGGACACCCAACTGGGCCGCGGCGAACCGATCGAGGACACCGCCCGGGTGCTGTCCGGCATGGCCGATGCGGTCACCATCCGCACCTACGAGCACGACAAGCTGGAACGCTTCGCCAATCACTCGCGGGCGCCCGTCATCAATGCGCTGACCGACCTGTACCACCCCTGCCAGTTGCTGGCCGACGTGCAGACCTTCGTGGAGCACCGGGGCGACATCCGGGGCGCGACCGTGGCCTGGATCGGCGACGGCAACAACATGTGTCATTCCTATATCAACGCCGCGCGCCAGTTCGACTTCACCCTGAACGTGGCGAGCCCCGAGGGCTACCAGCCCGACCCGGACATCGTGGCCAGCGCCCCCGGGCATGTAAAACTGCTGCGCGATCCCGCCGCCGCGGCGGACGGGGCCCAGCTGGTAGTGACCGACGTATGGGCCAGCATGGGACAGGAAGAGGAACAGGCCAAGCGGGCCGCGGCCTTCGAACCCTACCAGGTCACCGATGCCATTCTGGACGCGGCCGCTCCGGATGCTCTGTTCATGCACTGCCTGCCGGCCCATCGCGGGGAGGAAGTGGCGGCCTCGGTGATCGACGGTCCCCGCAGCGTGGTCTGGGACGAGGCCGAGAACCGCCTGCACGCCCAGAAGGCGCTGTTAGAACTCCTGCTCTGCCCGCCGGTCTGATAGCTGCGTAGACCCGCGGCCACCCGCCAGGGCCCACCCCGGCCCGTCCGGCAGTGGCACCGCACCGACCAACCGCTCTTCTGAAGGAGACAGCCGTGCGCAAGCTGTGGCTGGCATTCATGCTGGTGCTGGCAGTCACCCCTGTGTGGGCCGCACAGCCCGTCCAGGTGGCCGTGGCGGCCAACTTTCTCTCCACGGCCCGTATCCTGGCCGCCGAGTTCACGCAACGCACCGGGACGCCGGTGAAGATCAGCGTGGGATCCACGGGCAAGCTGTACGCCCAGATCGAAAACGGCGCACCCTACGACGCTTTCCTGGCCGCTGACGCGCGGCGCCCCAACCTGCTCGAGGACGACGGCCTGACCTCTTCCGAGGGCCCGTTCACCTACGCCATCGGCCGGCTGGTGCTGTGGAGCCCCAATCCCAAGTGGGTCGAAGGCATGCCCAGGGCCCTCGCCAGGCCGGCCTTCCGCAAGCTGGCCATCGCCAATCCGGAAACCGCACCCTATGGCGCCGCCGCCCGCGCCACCCTGGAGCGTCTGGGCTACTGGGACAGCCTGCAGCCCGCCCTCGTGCGGGGCGAAAACATCGGACAGGCCTTTCAGTTCGTGGCCAGCGGCAACGCTCAGCTCGGTTTCGTCGCCCTCTCTCAGGTGCTGGCACTGAAAGGCACCTCCCACAAGTACTGGGCTGTTCCAGGGGACCTGTACGAACCCATCGATCAGCAGGCGGTGGCCCTGACCAACGGCGACAATGCCCTGGGCGGCAAGGCCTTCCTGCAGTTCCTGCGCAGTCCGGCCGCCCGCAAGGTGATCCGCAGCGCCGGGTACGGTCTGCCCTGATCCGGTACAATCGGCCGGCATCGAGGTCGTCGCGGAAAACCCGATGCACCAGCCGGATCTGGCACCCCTGTGGATCACCCTGCGCCTGGCCGCCACCACCACGGCGGTGCTGCTGTGCCTGGGCACACCCCTGGCGTGG
>DATFML010000416.1:0-3285 GCA_035266965.1 Gammaproteobacteria bacterium | reverse complement strand
GATGGCGGCCACCCGCCTGGAATCGACAGTGCTGTGATCCTTGAGCACGTCCAGGGCGGCAAGGAAGCGCGCCTTGCTGTCTTCCCAGTTCTGCATCACGCCGGTGGCAAGCTTGGCGGCGTCATCGGGATTGTCGGCGGTCCGGCCCTCGCCGAACATGTCCAGCGCCAGGGCCGTGTACCCCATTTGCGCCAACATGCGCGCCCGCTCCCGCGGGAACTCGTTCTGGCCCCACCATTCGTGCACCACCACGATCCCGGGGCGCTCGCCTTTGGCTTGTTCGTCATAGGCCAGATAGCCCTTCAGCGTGGTGCCTGCGGCTTCGTAGTCGATGTCTTCGACGTGCAACGACGATGTCATGGTATCTCCTTTGCGTTCTGGTGATTGGATGTCAATGGCGTCCAGGCAGGATACTGAAGCCGAAACCGGCATACCGCAGAACCGGCCTTGTTGGCCTGCGGCCACATTGTACCCGCCGCGGGTGACCGGCACTGATACCCGGGAGTCGGCACAGGCTGTTACGGTCAGCGGCCTTCCTGCTCACCCACCGGCTCGGCATCCAGACTCTGGGGATGGGCGGTGCGCAGGCAGTCGGCGTGGGTGTCCCAATACAGAGGCTTCTCGGTCTGCAGCATGGTGAGCATCATGCGGTAGTCTTCCACGTGCAGATTGGTGAGCCAGTACATCTCCGTGAAGTGGGCGGCGCTGCGCAGCACGATTTTGCCCACACCGGGTTTGTCGGGGCGTCCGGACGGGGTCCATTCCGCATAGTAGTTGCCGATCATCACCATGGCCATGAAAGCACCTCCCTCTGAGCGGAGTCTGAGCCGAAGGCCCGTAGCGCCTGCGGGCGACTCAGACCTGGCTGTCGTCGGTCAGATCCAGAGCTGTCATCACCTCTTCGAGTTGGACGTCCGGATCGTCCGACTTGAGCAGGTAGCCGCGCATCACCCCTTCGCTGAAGCGGGCACCGTCGCGAGTGAGCATGACCCGGCCGGCAGCGTCGCGCCTGTCCGACGCCTCGCGCGCGATCACCACATCGAATCCCCGCGCTGCGAGCTTCTCGGCCAGAGCGTCCAGCCCGGCGTCCACCACAAAACGGATATGGCGCAGGGGTCGGTCGCGCAAACGGACCAGCTCTTCGACATCCAGCGATTCGAACATGGGGTACACACTCACCCGGTCGCCGTCACTGAGCCGATGACCGGCGCTGACCGATTCACCGTTCACCAGAATCAGTTCCACGAGCTCCAGGGGCACGCCGAGCTGGGTAATCACCACCCCCACGCTGGCATCGGTGCTGACGGGCTGGCTGAAGGAGGTCTTGCGCCAGCCATGGGGCAGGTAGTCGTTCAGCTCTTCGTAAAAACGCAGATAGACCGTGGCCCCCATGGCGCTCACCTCAGGGCCTGTCCAGGATCTGACGGGTATGGGTGGGAAACAGTTCCATATTCGGGTCCAGCGAGTCCCTGCGCTCCAACCGGTCGGCCCGGGCGCGGGCCGCTTGTCGGCAGCAACACGCCCACGAGGCCTTTACAGAGCATAGCGTACTACGCCGAGGGCGGCAGGACGCGGCTGGACGGCCGCCCGGCCTCCGGATCAGGGGATCCGGACCTTGCCCATGCGGCCACGGATGATCGTAGTGGCACCGACCAGGTCCTGGTTGTGGGGATGGGTCTGGAAATAGCGCGGATCGGGGATCATGGCGGCAAGGCGGGCCGCTTGGTCGGGGGTCAGCCGAGCGCAGCTTTCATGGTAATAATAGTGCGCGGCGGCGTCGGCCCCGTAGATACCGTTACCCCATTCGATGACGTTGAGGTAGATCTCCAGGATGCGCTGCTTGCTCATCATGCCCTCCAGCATGAGGGTGATGAGCGCCTCCTCGCCCTTGCGCCACAGGGTACGTTCGGGGGAAAGAAAGAGGTTCTTGGCCAGTTGCTGACTGATGGTGGAGCCGCCGGCCACGATATGCCCGGCGCTGAGATCCCGCAGCAGTGCCTGCTCGATGCCGCCCCACGCAAAGCCGTCGTGATAAACGAAGGTGGCGTCTTCAGAGGCGATCACCGCGCGCTTCAGGTTGTCGGAAATGTCCCCGTACGCCACCCACCGCCGGCGGATCGGCACGTGCGCATGTTCGGCGTGCAAGGTCCGCAGGCGCTCCTGTATGAAGGCGGTGGTGGTCGGATTGTGGTTCACCCACCAGGCCACGTGGGCGAAAGCCCAGAGCTGATAACCGACAAACACACCCAGGGTCAGCAGCACCAGGCGCCGCACCCAGCGGCGAACGGCAGACCCCGACCGGCGTTTACGACGCGCCATCGGCGGAACGAACCGGGAGGCTCCCGGGCGGCGAGCCGTGGCAGCGCGAGGCGCCGGCGGGAGGAGATGATGATGGGGGCTGACCGATGAACGATGAACTGGGCGTACAGTCCATGAAGGGCTCTCTATTTGTGGTAAGGCGCCGCCCATGTCCAGACGGACGGCAGGACATGCCGTCAAGACGGCGCACCCACCACCGTCACCCGCCGTTGGCCCAACCGTTCAACACAGAAACCACCGACGGCGCAGGCAGCGCACCGGCGGACCATTGGCGGGCCCGGCACCCGGGCCGCACAGCGTAAGACCGGGTCTCGGCAGCCGACAAGGTCGGCCAGCTTATCAAACGCCGGCCCGGCCCGACAGCGCTGGCGCGATCGGTGCCGACGACGGGAGCCGGCAGTGTCAGCCGATCAGCCTGTTGCACCGGTAGCCGGCACGGGACCGGTGCGGCGGAGCGCCGCACCGGCAGACCTGGACCCGTCAGGGCCTGGATAGCGCGCCGGCCGGAAACAGACTCCCCACTCGACATGCCAGCGACCCGAGGCTGGTTCATCCACGTTCTCAACCACTTTCATGCAGGCCGGTGACCTGCCGGGGCGGCACGCCGGCTAGCCGGAGCCGGGACCGCCGAGATCGAGCTCCGGCTCCACCTCCGCACGGGGGTCCATTTCCAGCGCCACCGGGGAGGTGCGCAGCATGGGCACGTATTCACCCTGTTCTTCGGCGGACACCGGCGGCGCCCGGGTGCGCATGCGTACCAGAGCGAACCCGCCCAGCAGCACGAAGGCCAGGGCAAGGAACGCCATCAGGCTGCCCGGGCCGAGGTATTCCATCAGCACCCCCGCCGACGCCGGCCCGACGGCGGCGCCCAGTCCGTAGAGCAGCAGCAGGCCGCGGGTCACCTCCAGAACCTGGGTCGGGTCCACATGATCGTTCATGTGGGCCACCGCCAGACCGTAGACGGAA
>DATFML010000415.1:0-3012 GCA_035266965.1 Gammaproteobacteria bacterium | reverse complement strand
CGACCAGATCTACAGCTCCCACGGCACCATCATGCTCATATTCGCGGCCACGCCAATCCTGGTGGGTCTGATGAACATCGTGGTGCCGTTGCAGATCGGCGCGCGGGACATGGCCTATCCGTACCTGAATGCCCTGGGCCTGTGGCTGACCACCGCCGGAGCCGCGCTGGTGATGGTGTCCCTGTACCTTGGGGAGTTCTCCCACGACGGCTGGATCGGGCTGACGCCCTTGACCGAGCTTCCGTACAGCCCGGGCGTCGGGGTGGACTACTGGCTGTGGGCGGTACAAATCGGCAGCGTGGGCACCACGCTGGGCGCAGTCAACATCATCGCCACCATTATCAAGATGCGCGCGCCCGGGATGAAATGGCTGCGGATGCCGGTGTTCACATGGTGCGCGATGGCGACCAACCTCATCGTGATCAGCGCCTTCCCCGTACTCGCCGGCGCGCTGTTCCTGCTTACCCTGGACCGTTACCTCGGCACGCATTTCTACACGGCCGCTCTGGGCGGCAACGTCATGCTCTACACCGACCTGTTCTGGGTATGGGGTCATCCCGAAGTCTACTTCCTGGTGCTCCCGGCCTTCGGGATCATGTCGGAGATCATCCCCACGTTTTCGAAAAAGCCCTTGTTCGGGTACACCACGATGGTGCTCGCGGCCCTGGGTATATCCGGGGTGTCCTGGTCGGTGTGGCTGCACCACTTCTTCGTGATGGGAGCGGGGCCCAACGTCGTCGCCTTCTTCAGCATGAGCTCGATGGCAGTGGGCATCTTCACGGGAGTGAAGGTGTTCAACTGGGCGTTCACCATGTATCGGGGGCGTCTGCGCTTCGACAGCCCCATGTTGTGGGCGATCGGAGCCCTGTCGTTTCTGCTCATCGGGGGTCTCACGGGCATGATGCTCGCCATGCCGCCCATCGATTATCAGGTGCACAACAGCGTGTTCCTGATCGCCCATTTCCATTCCTGGCTCATGACCATCTCGTTCGCCGCACTGGGCGCAATCACCTACTGGTTTCCCAAGGTGTTCGGGTTCAAGCTCGACGAGGCCACAGGCAAGCGCGTGGTCTGGTTCTGGATCGCCGGTGCCGTGCTGGTGTTCACCCCGATGTACATCCTGGGTTTCATGGGAATGACACGGCGGTTGGACTACGTGGCCCACCCCAGCTGGTACCCCCTGCTGGTCGCCGAACAGGTCGGAATCGGTCTGTTCTGCGTTGCGGCGTACTACCAGTTCAAACAGCTCTACGTGAGCATTCGGGATCGCAAGCACAACCGGGCCGAAGCGGACGCCTGGGGAAGCACCCGGACCCTGGAATGGATGACCCACTCGCCGGTTCCGTTCTACAACTTCGCCGTTACGCCCCAGATACACGCACGCGACGAATGGGCATGGCGAAAGGAACGCGGCCTGACGAATCTGATGCCGGACCGTTTCCAGGACATACACATGCCGAAGGACACCTACGTCCCGGCTGTGCTGGGGGCACTGGCGTTCGTGTTCGGGTTTGGCATGGTCTGGCGGATATGGTGGCTGGGGGCTCTTGCGCTGCTCGCCATCATCGGCGTGGTGATCTGGCGGTCTTTCCACCGGGACACCGGATACGTCATTCCCGCCGACGAAGTCGAACGCATGGAACGGGGATACCTCGAGCACGCTCCCGAAGGCGCGACCGAGGAAGTACCCGTCGGCGAGCCGGCGCCGGGCGTGCTTGCCTCGTCGCAAGCGCCCTCCAGACAGGGCGCCGGCAGTTGAGGCCATCGGGCTGCACCCACGCAAACACAGCTGACTCACCGGGACCGTAGACGGAGCATCGATGAAATCAGACGACACAGAGAGCGAAGACACCGGCGGCATCGTTCTGTGGAACGATGCGCATCCGGGGCCGGACATGATCTCCACCCGCACCCTCGGGTTCTGGCTCTACATGCTGACGGACGCCATGCTGTTCGCGTCCATTTTCACCGCCTATGCCATTCTCTGGCACAACAATGCCGGCGGGCCGGGGGTCGGGCAGGTGGTCGATCTGGGCTATGCGTTCGGGGAAACCGTGCTGGTGTTCGCCAGTGTGTTCGCGTTCGGCGTCGCCATGGCCGCCCTCAAACGCGGCAGCCACCGGAGCGTCGTACGTTGGATCGGCGCGGCATTCCTGCTCGGCGCGGGCTTTCTGGCAATGGAAATCCATGAATTCGCCGCCCTGGCGTTGCAGGGCATCGTTCCGGAACGCAGCGGGTTTCTGTCCAGCTACTACACTCTCGTGCTGACCCACGGGCTGCACATATTGTTCGGGCTGTTATGGATGGCCGTGATGGTCGCCCAGGTGCTGCGCCAGGGGTTCACCGAGGGTGTCGTCTACCGCCTGTTGAACCTGAGAATCTTCTGGCACTTTCAGGCCCTGATCTGGGTATTCATCTTCACGTTCGTCTATTTGCAGGGGAAGCTGTGATGTCCCATGAACAGCCGAATCCACTCGACCACCCGGAAGTCCGGCTGGCCAGCACGCGGGGTTACCTGACCGGTTTTCTCATATCCGTGTCGTTGATGGCATTGTCTTTCGGGTTGGTGGCGGGGCAGGCGCTGTCCGCTTTCTATGGAAGGGTTGCGATCGCCACCATTGCCGTGCTGGCGGTTCTCGCGCAGACGCATTTCCTGTTCCATCTCAACTGGTCAGAGACCCAGCGCTGGCATACCCTGGGATTCTGGCTGACCATACCGCTGCTTGTTCTGCTGCTCGGGCTATCCATCTGGATGTTTCACTCCCTGGATGCCCGTGCAGTCATGTCAGGGGTGGGCTGATACGGGCTGTAACGTCGGACCTGCATGTGCCCATGAATCCGTCAGACCTCCAGCGTGAACGCCAGGCAGCGGCACTGCCAGGCAGCGCGCCGCCGGGCAACCTGCCCACCCTGATCAGGGACCTGCTCACCCTCGCCAAGGCCAGGGTGGTCTCCCTGCTGGTGTTCACCGCCATGGTCGGCGAGTTCCTCGCCCCACAGGTCTGGCACCAT